>CAMWNR010000005.1 GCA_947175665.1 uncultured Porphyromonadaceae bacterium | reverse complement strand
GACTGGGTGCGCTCCGCTCTTTTCGGCACTCTCGACGGCGGCCGTGGCCGCTTCTTTATGGTCGGCAATATGATTGCTAAAAATTCCGTGCTGGCGAAGTGGTGCGAAATTAAGAGCGTGCACGTTACCCGCGTGAATATCTATGACCGTGACGGCAACATCTCATGGGCTGCTAAATGGACCCCCGCCGAAGTGCAGGCACTCGCCGACGTAGCCGGTTATCGCGCTTTTCAAAAGGAATACATGAATAACCCTATAATTGAGGGTGCCGTGTTCCGCAACGAGTGGATCCGCTGGGCCAAACGTCCGGCTTGGTCTAAGTTCTCGGAAATTGTGCTTTACATCGACCCCAGTTTCAAGGGCTCTAACAAAAATGACTTTAAGGCTGCCAAACTCTGGGGAAAGGCTGGGACGCAACTTTGGCACCTCCGTGCTTTTGTGCGCCAGTGCTCAGTTGCCGAAATGGTACGGTGGTGTTATGACCTATACGAGTGGGCGCGCGCTCAGGGCATTGCCGTGCGCTGGTATATGGAAGCCAATTTTATGCAGGACACTATCCTTGACGAGTTCCAGCGTGAGGGGGAACTTCGCGGCTATCAGTTGCCAATGACCGGCGACAAACGCAAAAAGCCTGACAAGTTCCAGCGCGTTGAAGCCGTTTCGCCTCTCTGGGAACGTGGCTTTGTCTTTTACGACGAAAGCCAGCGCGACGACCCTGACATGCTCACCGGCATAGACCAGACCCTTGCATTTGAAAAAGGTATGCGCGGCCACGACGACGCACCGGACGCTGACGAGGGGGCTATATGGATTTTGCAGCGCGACACCCGCCAGAAAAATATTGTTAAATCTACCTCAATAGGGTTGCGACCTAACGCTAAAAATGTATCATGGTAAAAAATCGTGCAAATGAGCGCAAAGCCGGCTCGCCGGGCTTTGTCGAGTGCCGCCGATTTTGGGCGGCGCCAATATCTGAATTTTTCCGCGCCCTCATCTTTGACTGGCGCAAAAATCGTGCGATCCGCGAAGCCCGGCGCTCCGCTGACCTCTACCGTAAAAAATACCTGGTGCTCGTTCATAACGGCCGCCCGGTCTGTGTTTCCATGCAGGGAGTGAAAAAATTGATCCGGCAAAAACGTTTGCCCGGTCTGACTGCCGAAAAAGCCCGCGAAATAGCAATTTTTGAAGCAACCCCCAAAATCTCGCGCCCATGTTCCTGACACTCGACGATTACAGCAGCGTATGCGATGAATACGAATTTAAGCAGATAACACAGAACGACGAAATACGACTGACTGCCGAAGCCGCCGCCTTGGAACAAATAGGCTCTTATCTCCGACACCGTTACGATATGGATCGCGTGTTCAGTGCTGAGGGTTGCTACCGTAACGCCATGCTGGTGCAGTGCGCCGTCAATATATCCCTATGGCTCATGATTCACCGTCTGCCTCAGAATATGGGGCATGAGCGCCGCGAATGTCTATACAACGATTCTATTAAATGGCTCCGCGACATTCAGGCAGGCAAAGCCTCCCCGAATTTACCCCTGTATCAATCCCCCGACGGCGACAACGACGCACGGAACCCCGTGCGCTTCGGCTCCATGAAGCCCAACAGATACGACTATTAAACACCCGTTAAATACCGTGCAAGCCAAATGCAGAAGCAAGCCCGCTTGATTATGCTGAGGCGCTGCCGGTATTCAATGCCAATTAAATACCGTTTAACCCATGTTTAAGTTATGCGCTAAAATTGAAATTAAGGGAGATCGCTCCTGGTCTCTCGATTTCGTTACTGCCGTGGAGATTACACGCGACACCGAAAAACTCACAGCCGAAGCCAAAATAACACTGCCTAAAAAATTGAAGTGGGACGGCTCGGCTGAAATTCCTGTGCACCGTGGCGACGCTGTGCGCATCTCTCTGGGCTACGACGACAATTTGCAACTGGCTTTCGTGGGTTATGTCCGTGACGTAGGCTTCAAAACGCCGGTGGTTATCACCTGCGAGGACGATATGTACAAACTCAAACAAATGCCGGCACAGAAAAAAGCCTACCGCTCAGTTACAATCGAAACGCTGCTCAAGGATCAGGGAATAACTTACCGGCTCAACGTCATGGGCGAACAGTCGCTCGGTGCCTACCGTGTCACAGCCGACACCGTGGCCGCGCTGCTCGGCAAGTTGTCAGAACAGGGCATCCGTTCATTTTTCCGATATGAGGACGGGGAACCGGTTCTTTACTGTGGCGTGCTCTTTGAGCGCGATAGCACACCCGCGCAAGTGTTTCGCTCCGGGCTTAACATCATTTCAGACCAGAGCCTCCAGCAGCAAAAGGCGGAAAATATGCGCCTGCGTGTTAAGGCGGTCAGCCTAATGCCTAACAACAAAAAAATTAAGGTTGAGGTCGGCGACGCCGATGGCGAACACCGCACGCTGCACACATACAACAAGACTGAAAGTGAACTTAAGGCTTGGGCCCAGCAGGAAGTCAAACGCCTCAAACGCGACGGCCTCACCGGTTCTTTTACCACTTTTGGGGCTTCTCTGGTTGACTGTCTGGACGCCATCGGCCTTATTATCGACGGCACTAAAATGGGCGTTTACCAGGTCAAAAAGAATGTAATTAAATACGGTTCGTCCGGCTTCCGCCAGGAAATAACGCTCGGACTCCGCCTACAATGAAATATCGTGCAAATGAGCGCAGAAGCAAAATTTATTTTGATTATGCCGAATGCAGCCGATATTAAACAAAGTTAATTTCAGACTATGCAGAATTTACGAAACATAATCCGGCAACTGGCACAGCCCGACGGTGAAACCATCGCCCTGGTGTGCACCGTGGACGCGGTGGATAAATCCGCGCGCACTGTTGACTGCTCCCCAATCAATGAAGGCGCGCCCCTGCTCGGTGTCAACCTTCAGGCTAACCAGGGCGCTGACTTCGGTCTCTGCCTGTTCCCTGAAATCGGCTCTTTTGTTGTCGTTGGCTTCATCGCGGACGGTGCCGCCGGCGCGGTTCTGCTGACTGAAAAAATAGAGTCGGCCGAAATTGTGATCGGCGACACCTCGGCCGTCATGGACGCCGACGGAGTACGTATCGACGTGGGCGACATTTCCGCACATCTGGATAAAAACGCCGTGACTTTCAACGGTGGTGACCTCGGCGGTCTTGTCAAGGTTAAGGACCTGACAAAACGCCTTAACCTCATTGAAAACGACATCAACAAATTAAAATCCGCCTTTTCCGAGTGGGTTGTGACTGCCCAGGACGGCGGGGCTGCTCTTAAGACTGCCGCCGGTTCCTGGTTCGGTTCACAACTCACACTTACAAATCGCGGCGACTACGAAAATAAAAAAGTAACGCAATGACAGGTCTGCAAATTGATACCGACACCGGCGACCTGCTGGTGTGCTCTTCCGGGGCTGTGGTCGCTCCGGCTGAAAACTTTATTGCTGAAATTGTCCTGACCGCCTGCCGGGGCGAGTTCAAGGAACACCCCCTGTTAGGTGCGGAAGCAAGGCTCATGCTTTCCGGCGCGCCCGATCCGTTCTGGCCGGGCAATGCTAAAAAAATGCTACGCGCCTGTGGGCTGGAAGTTAATAACCTGACACTCTCCCCGGAAGGTGTCGTAAATATTACATGACCCTATGCAGATAATTGTAAACGACCGCCAATCGCTACCCGACATCGCGCTGCTTGCGCTCGGCTCTCTCGCCGGGCTCTTTGCCCTTGCTGTCCGCAACGGCATTTCCGTGACCTCCCAACTGTCAGACGGTCAGGTGCTCAATTATGAGGTGGAGGACGTGGTTAGCCAGTCCGTCCGTTCGGCTTACGCGCTCCAGTCAATCACACCGGCAACTGATATTGACCGTGCCGATTATCTGGAACTCCTGTATCAGACCGGCACCCCGCGACCGCTGCGAAAAGTTCAAAGGCTGGACCCGGAAACGGCCATACCCGACAAACTGGAGGAAGTGCTGGAGGCTCTCGAAAAAGGGGAAGCCATCACCCCGGAATCTACCCGCGAATTTACACGTATTTTCGATAACCCTTTCAGCGAAATATTTTCTTAACCCTTTTTTCATATTCTAAAATTCCCGTGCAAATGAACGCAGAAGCAAAATTTATTTTGATTATGCCGAATGTAGCCGGGATTCAAAATCCTTTGTAAATGGCAAATCTCACCCCCAACGACTTGCAGCGGCTTGATACCGCCGATCTGCTTACAAAAGCCGAAGCCATACGCGACGCGGTGGAGGCTAAGTCCGTTTCTGCCCGTCAGGTCGGCCAGTTGTTTGCCTCCCTGGTGGAAGCCTGCGGCGACATCAACAAAGCGGTCGGGCTGTTCCTTTCCACCAACGTACCCGAAATTCAGAACGACATCGACCAGCGCCTCACCGGGGCGACGACGGAAGCGACAAACAAAGTTGCCGCGGAAATTCAGAAGTCCGAATCGGCTCGCGCACGGGTTGAAGCCCTTATCGCCCAACTTTCCGGACAGAGCCTCTCACGCCCTTTGCGCATCGACATTACAAGCACCCCGGTGCTCATTACGCTGCGTAACCGTGTGCCCCAGCATATCGACGCCCGGCTCTTTCCACGGTTCAGTCTCGGCTCGGTGCTGTTCATCGGCGACCACCAGGCGGTCAACGTCACCCCCGACGGCAATGTCACACCGGTGCGCCTCGGCAAATCAAATATCAACGCCGTTGCTACTTCTGACACGGCTATTTATAACACCCTTTGCATTGAAGTAGTTCCACCCCGCTGCCGCCTTTCGACTACTGGTGCGCTCCGGCTCGACAGCAAAGGCAATATCCGTTTAACCTGATATTTATTACCAATGGCAAATATTATTACATCTATACGCAACTATTTCTCTCACCCCTCTCGCTCAGAACTGGTGGAACTTGCACGCCGTGTCAGTTCCAAACAGGGCGTAAAACTCACAGCAAACCTCCAGCAGCAGACCGACAGCCTGACTAAAAAGGACATTGCAGACTGGCGCGCTGCCAATCAGATAGCCATCGACATAGAAAACCCTAACCGCTGCCGTCTTTATGACATTTACGCTGATTGCATACTCGACGCACATCTCTCCGGCTGTATAGCCCAGCGCAAAGGTAAGGTCTTGCAAAAGGATTTCCGCCTCGTTGGCGCCGACGGAAAGGAAAACACAGAAGCCACCAAACTGCTCCAAACTTCCTGGTTTCTAGACTACCTCGATCTCTGTCTGGACTCCATATATTGGGGGCCTACCCTCATACAGTTGGGCGACGTTGTGCGCGACGACGGCCACATGCGATTTGACGGCGTGGAACTCGTGCCCCGCAAACACGTTGTGCCTGAGTACGGTGTCTTAGTACGAAACCCCGGCGACGACTGGCGCAACGGTATTCCTTACCGTGAGGGCGATATTGCCAACTGGTGCGTGGAAGTAGGCAGACCCCGCGACTTGGGATTGCTTCTCAAGTGTGCCCCCTCATGTATCAGCAAAAAGAACATGCTGGCGTATTGGGACGTGTTCGGTGAAATTTTCGGTATGCCTATGCGAATAGCCCGCGTCAATGGTCTGGACGACGCGGAGCGCGCCAGAACCGAAGCAGCACTCCGCGACATGGGCGCGGCTCAATACATCGTCACTACCGACGGCACAGAAATTGAAATTAAGGAAAGCAGCCGCGGAGACGCTTACAATGTCTATGACAAGAGAGTGGACCGTTGCAACTCCGAACTGTCAAAGGTTGTGTTAAATCAGACTATGACAATCGACTCCGGTTCCTCGCTCTCTCAGTCCGAAGTGCACCTCGAAATTTTTGAGCGCACCACCGAAAGCGACGCAACTATGTGCGCCCACGTTATCAACGGAAAGTTGCTCCCCCTCATGGAGCGGCACGGCTTCCCGGTCAAAGGGTGCCGCTTCCAGTGGAACAATGCCACAAGTTACTCACCGGCCGAACAGCGCGAAATTGAGCGCCTGGTTCTGGAGTATTACCAAATTCCGCCGGAATACTTCACGGAAAAATATGGCGTAACCATCGACGCGCCGCGTGAGGCTAAGACACAACCAGACCGTTTTTTCGACTAAGCCCCGCGCAAATCTCAACAATGAGACTGGCTGACACGACGGGGCTTCGCCGCTCTTATCTCTCTTTTAACGCCGCTTTAGGTTCTCTGTATGAAAATGACTTGCTGGAACTCGCGGACGCCACAGACAAGCCAGATTTTGACGACACGGCCTTTTTTGACGCTGCCGGTATGGTTTACAATGCCGGAGGCTTCGACACGTCACAACTAAACACCCCGGAAGCACGCCGCCTCATTGCCGAAACTCTGAAACAGTTTAACACTGCGATCTGTTCCGGTGTGCCCCATGAGGTCACGGAGGTGGTGCGTTATGCCCTCGAAAATAATGCTTTTATTTTCTCCGGTTTCAAGGCTTTCCACACGCTGCGCGAGGTCGGTCTGTCCCTGACTACCGACAAAGGCGAGATTAAACCGTTTGAGACGTTCCGCAAGGACGTGGAGCAGGTTAATAACCGCTATAATCATAATTATCTCCGTGCCGAATATAATTATGCAGTCCGCTCGGCTATCATGGCTGAAAAATGGGAGCGATTTGTCCGTGAGGCTGACCGCTATGACCTCCAGTACCGAACGGCCATGGACGACCGCGTGCGCGAAGATCATGCAATCCTCCACAACACAACCCTTCCAGTACTCGACCCTTTCTGGAGAGAGTTTTTTCCGCCCAATGGATGGGGGTGCAGGTGTGACGTGGTGCAGGTGCGAAAGGATAAATATCCTGAATCAGACCCGGATCTTGCAATGCTGCGCGGCAACAACTGCACCGAAGCGGCCAAACAGCAGATTTTCCGCTTCAATCCCGGAAAGGAGCTGAAATTGTTCCCTCCCAAACATCCGTATTACAAAGCCCCGGAAGAAGCCAAAAAGGTGATTGAGCAGATGGCCGAAGAGCAAGAACGCGAATATATCGCAAAGCGCCGCCGTGAAATTCGGGAATATATGGCAGATAAACTCAATGAGCCTCTTGAAAATCCTGAATTTCCAATACGTCCCAATATGTCTGGTTCCACCGTCAAAGAGTTCCTTAATCAGCCACACAAGTTTTACCGTGAGAAAAACGAGCTCTTATTGGATATTAAACGGGTATTTAATTCAGCACGTTATCTCGGTATTAATCCAACTTACGTCAAAAAAGGTCTCAAAAACTCTCATGTTTTTGAAATTGAACTATGTGGTGAAAAATCATGGCTACTTGTACGAGAATATATTGACGGTCGATGCTTCCTTTACTCTTGCAGTGATAATCCCAAAGTCGCCACTGGTCTTATAAAAACGAAAGACCCTGAATAGCCAAATCCGGAACTGCAATCCGGTAGGAAATTCAAAGCCTTTCTTATAACTGCCGGAATGTAGGACTACCGGACTTCTTCAAGTTTCCACCATCAAAGGCTTAGGCTTCCCCTTGAATTACCGCAAAGTTAATAATAAATTTCTAATTCACAATGCTTGACCCGCAAAAATTAAAAGCCGACATTCTCAGCGACATGCGCGTGGACCTCTCCGAAGAGTTCGACCGCAACTTTGAGCGTAAGGCGTTTTTCTCTGACAAGTGGAAGCCTCGCGCCCATCACTACCCGCGCGGTTCCCTCCTGATGGTCTCCGGCAAAATGCGTAGCTCCACTCAGGGCCAAGTCTCTGGCGATGGCGTGCGATTCTTCTCTGCCATGCCTTACACCTCACTGCACAATGAGGGCGGAACCGGCTATAAAATGGTTAGGGCTCACACGCGCCGATCTAAAAAAGGTAAGGTTTACACCGTCCGCGCCCATCAGCGCAAATTCAACATGCCGCAGCGTCAGTTCATCGGTGACGGCCCCGACACTCAGCGCATAATCCGGGGAGTTATCGACGACAATCTCCAGCGGTTTAATCTTTCATTAACTGACTTTTTACGACAATGAGAAAACAGATTTTTACAGCCATCGCCGAAAAACTGCTTACAGTGCCCGGCATTACTTATGTGGACCTCTGGAATGACAACGGCGCACATTTTGCCGGCGGTTCTGTCTATCCGCTCCCCTCGGTGTTCGTTGAGTTTGAGGTTATCGAATGGCACCAGCAGAACACCGGGGCGCGCCGTGCCGACATCAATGTCCGGCTCCACATTCTCAGCCGCGCAATAAAAGGAATACACGGAAGCCAGGACCCGGCAATGGCCGAAGCTCTGGTAAGGTTCGACCTTATCAACAGTATTAACACCGCCATGCAGGGGCTACGCGGTGAAAACTTCGCTGGCTTCATGCACACAATATCGGCAACCAATCACGCGCACGATGAAATTGTGGAAGATGTTGAGTGCTTCCGCACATCAGCCCAGGACCTAACTGCCATGAGGCGCGACAGGCCTTTTACGGGGCTCTCTGCCGCGATTTCAGTAGTTCAGTAATACAACAAACGCCCCCGGCGGATTCCGTGTCCGTCGGGGGTGTATTTTAGATATCGTCGAATATCGAGAGTTGGTTAATTATTTGGCTGCCGGCCTCCGGCTCAAGCCCCAGCATATTCAGATATGTGCGGTAGCAAATACCAAATTCAGGCTCAATCCAGCGCCGCCACACAGCCTTGTAGCATTTCGCTTGGTTCCCTGCTTCATAATACAGAGCGGTGAGGGCTTTTATCTTTTCAGCCCGCGCCAACGTGGATTTATGCCGTTTCCTCTTTGCCATTTACCAGATTATTTGTATCTTTGCACTGTCCTTTTACACAAGGCTCAGCGCTGGCGTCGGCTTCGGTCCACGTTGGCGCGGCTTTTTTATTCCGTTACCTCTGCCTCGGTTCCCTCCGCTTCTGCATCAGGATCCGGGGCTGTTTCATTTTCCGGCAAGAGGTCAACGTCTGTTATCCCCAGCGGAATATTACGCCATGCCCCGGTCTTAGGGTCTTTGCGCATGGCGCGGATATATCGGCGCGTCTCGTTTGGCTGATAACTTTCTTCGATTATCTTCACACCCTCCAGGAATTGCTCGTTACCGCTTTCCTCTGCCATTTTACGGAGTTGGAGCACGCGGCTGGCCTTGAGATTGCCCTGCCCATCACGACTCAGAAGCCGCAGTACTGCCGACACAAGCGTCTGGGTCTTGTCATCGGTCGCCAGGCTCTCAATATAGCCGCGCACCATTGCGATACCATCTTCCACCGTGTCACGGTACCCGTCCACGGTATTGACGCCCAGCGTTAAGCGCAGTGTGCTTTCGCTGTTTGTGAATGTATGGCTATACTGGCCGCCGTCCTTTGTCCCAAATAACTCCGCTTTCATGTCAATAATTGCTGCGAAGTTACCGAACACCACCTCTTTTACGGTCTTTATCCCGGCGCTCAGGTTCATAAGTTCCGGAATAGCCGTCGCCAGTTCCTCGTCGACCATCTGCGCGTAAGTCTCGCGCTGCTGTCTGCGGCGTTCCGCAGCTTCCTTTTTTGCTTCCGCCTCCTGAAAGGCTTCCCACTTGGCAAGCTGTTCTGCCGTCATGGTTACTTGTCTTTGTTCGCTCATGTTTTAATACTGTTTAAGCGGTTATTAAATTGTGTTTAACTGTTTCGGTGTCTGTCCTTTTACACCGCCCAGCGTTATTCATCGTAATTCTCGGCGTCGGGGGAGTCAAAGTTTAATGATCCTGCTTCCTCACTCGCCCACCATGCCAGAGCGTCCAGCAGCTCGATTTTGGCATTTTCTGCCATTCCCTCCGTCTGCTCCCGGATCATGGCTGTTATCTTTTCAAGTTCCTTGCTCATTATCTCGTTATGAAAATATTACCGTTTGGAATAAATTGTCTGATATGATTTTCGCTTCCAACCTTTTCACCAACTAAAATTAGCTCGTGGGTCTCCTTATCAAATTGAACTAATGGGAAGCAATAGTCATGAACTCGACAACTCTTTACTAATTGCCAATGATTTTCAAGATCAATGCTGTCTGATATTTCCCATTTCCGGCCAACTCTAACACGGTAGCCATCATAACGCGGATATGCAACACCGTTTAGGAATTTGAAAATTTTCTTTTTCATCGGCTCTTAATTAAGTGTAGGATCAATTTCACCACCGGCGGAAAGCTGTTGCATCAGAAGCGCATCAGTCAGCGCATCGACCGCCCGGGCGTCCTTGATCTTGTTGTTAAATGTCGCTATGAGGTTGCGTAGTCGCTCCCTCGGTATCTTGTTGAAGTCATTGTAACCGCTGGCGCGCATCGCAATGCCTTTTATTATGCTTATACTTTCGGCCTGCCCGGTTTCCCGAAGCCATCGACCGATTGCCGCAATTACCTGTTTACGTAGTTTATCCAGTCGGGCAGTGCCCTGCTTGTGATCCACCTGTTCGCTCAGTTTCGCGCAAATATCTATGAGCTGGTGTTGGCTCAGGTCGCGGCTGCTCTCAACGCCCCAGCTTGCCAGGATCGCGCGCTTCGCTTCATCATCAAGCCCCAGCACAGTGCAAAGGGTGTGGAACTTTTTCAGGAGTCCGCGCTGTATTTGATCCATAGTTTTATTTTCCTTTTTTGCCATGTTTTCAGTATCTAATGTAAAATTGTCAGCCGGACACCGGCTTATTTAATTTGTTGTGCCCAGTAGTCGGCGGCTCCCTTTTCCCAGATTATGAAGTCGGCGCCACCCTCGCCCTTTTCAGAGTCCTCGTATCGGGTAGTTACAAAGGCTTTGTAACCCTCTACACGGATTTTTATGTCCGCGTCATAACGTATGTGGTCGCCCATATTCCCTTTAGGGTTGCCGTTTTTATCTTGACATATAAAAATGAATAACTTATCGGGGAAGTCATTTTTTAAGTCCTTGTATTGCTTCTTTGTGAAACCGTCCAAATACTGCACACTGTCAATTACGATTATTTCGGGGCTCTTACGTTTGGCAAGTCGTGTGCGAAGATCCGGGAGTTCCTCCTTATTCAGCAGAATAATGTTCCTGCCGGCTTCCTCCATTGCCACGCGCTCCCACGCCTTTTGAAGCGACAGGCTCAACCCTTGCTCGAGTGAGTTGTATGCCACACGCCGGAAGCCTGCCAGATACTTGCAGAGCATGAGCGTGAACGTGGTTTTACCTGAACCGCTACCGCCCCAAACTATCCACGCGCCCCGCAGTTCGGGACGGCCGAAACTTGCCAGATATGCGCCAGTAAATTCTGCGGTCTCAAACTGCGCTGCCAGCACGTTTTTATTACTTATCGCTCTGCTCATGAGTCTTTACTTCTGCATTTGCTTTTTGAACTTACGCAGTTGCTTAATACACGCATCCATGATTTCACCGCGTCTGGGCTTATCACTCACATGAAATTCAACAAAAGCCGACATTGAACTAACCCATAGTTTCATCGCTTCACCTATTGTATTGCACTGGCTTACGATTTTTTGCATTTCCCAACTGAGATCTGCCAGTTGGTCTTCTGTCAGGGTCTTTGTACTCTTGCTCATTTCGCACCTCCTTTCACCTTAGCCCATACGCTGCGTTTAACGCGCCTCAGATCGCCGTCTGCCTCGTCCACTATGCTGTTAATGGCTTTCGCATCTGTAATGCCGTTTGCCACACATACGGCCGCCACGTCCTCGCTGTTGAGCAGGGGCAGTTCCACAAACTTGCGACCTATGCGGCTGTAAATTTCAGCATACCCCTTGCGGTTCAGACGCAGTCCCTTTTCGATTCTCGCTTTCAGGTACCGGGTAGCGGTCATAATTATGCCGCAGTGTCCCTCAAGCTGATTATACAGGCTAATGAAAAAATAGAGCACCTGGTCGCTCAGCTTGTCCGCCTCGTCCAGAACTATCAGCGGCGACTCCTTGCGCTTCAACGTGTCCACAATCGTGTCCATCATGTCGGCCACTGTGTTGCCGCTGTAAGTCGCCCCCATTGTCTGGAGCACCTTTGCCATGAATGTGCGCCGGTTCCAATACTCGGAGCAGACCAGGTGATACACGTTGCGACCTCCTGCCGTGTAGGTCTTGATCGCTTCGGTCTTGCCGCTTCCGGCTTCACCGATAACGCCCACCACCAGTGCATCACGCTGGGAGCTTTCAAGTGTGAACGTCATTGCTTTGTATGCCCGAGTCGGCACCAGGTGCCAGCCCTCCGCAGTCTTGCCGGCTCCTATCTGTCCGGCTATGCTCCGCCACATGTCGTCGGCTATTGTGTCCCAGTTTCCGGCAAGCACTTTGCTGACCGTCGCGCTACTCACACCGTTAAGGCTGGCAGCTGCTTTGTTCTGGCTCCCTTTCTGCTCACAGTATGCGCGGAGCTGTTCGCTTATCTGTTTTTTCTCGTCTGCTGTTATCATGTCCTTTTACTTTTAGAAGTTATTATAATCAAAGTCGTAATCATCGCCGGGCTGTGCGATCGGCACTTCCACCGCTTCAACCTCCAGCTCTTTAATGTCGGCTGCGGTCAGTCGCTTTTCGCTCCGGCGGTCTTTGTGCTGTCCGCGGCTGTCAGTAATCAGAAGCCTGTCCTCAATGCTGCCGCGAAGTGCCGGAGTGCCGGCGATTATCTGCTCGGTGCGTCGGTATGCCTCGCCCATGCGCTCGGCTGTCCGTGCTTCCAGCTCTTTGTTGAAGTCGCGCACTCTCTGGAGCTGCTCAGCGTCACCGGGTCGGCGGTCCGCTAATGCCATCGGCTGCACATACTTCTCCTCCATCATGTAGCGGCGTGTGCCTGCCTCATTCACGGCCAGAACCGTGTGCAGGTCGTCAGGATCATACAATACCGTCCAGCGTTCTGTCGCATGGTCGCGGAAGTCCAGATCAAAACAATCATAATCACGCTTGACCCCTAAAATGGTCGGGCGAAGTCCGCAACCCTCGAGCACATTCTTAAAGCCGGTTTCAGCACCGAAATTCAGCAGATAGCTTTCACGGCTCAGGGGCAGGCGGTGTTCCGGTTTCAGCATATCCAGCCCGGCCATAAACGCCTCATATTTTCCCATGCGCTCCAGCCGCATCATTTCATCAATCTGGGCGCGGAGTCCTGCTTCATCGGGGAACTGGTGGCGTATGCGGTTGAGCGCGTCGCTGTTCGGCTGCCGCTTCGGATTTGTAGTTACTCCGAACCCCGACCAGTTGTTGCACCTGATACAGTAGTTTGTATTGAGATAGTTGAAATAAGGCTCCACCGGCTTCGCTTTCGCGTTGTGTGCCTGTGCCGGCGTTACCTTGCCGCCCATCACCGCATAAAGATCCTGCATTGTCTTGATAGCGTAGCGGTCGCTCTGTATCTGGTTCGCCCGGAGCATTTGCCCGGTCAGCTCGGCGGTATGCTTGGCTGCGTTCCTCAAAGCCTCTTTAATCAATGCCGGACTCTCATGGGTGCCAATGGCGTAGCCGATCGGGTAATTGTTGAACACGTCCAGAACCACAACCAGCGTCAGGCGGTTGGTGTAGGTCGTTACGTTATGCCCCTTTTTGTCCTGCTTGGTTGCCTGATACAGCAGCTCCACAGTCCAGCCGTCAAGCGACCACATCAGCAGCGGTGTGCTCGGGCGGCTGCGCTTCACCTGCATTGTCACGTTGTTGCGGAAGTTCGACACTCCCAGACGCCCGGCCAATATAACCGGTGCCAGCTTCTTGCGCCATACGCCAACACTTCCTGCTGAAATAGTACGCCATTCTTTAGCCTTTGCAAAATTGTTATAGTATTTTGCGATTAAGGTGTCAGGGAGGTTGTTATGATGCGCCAGAAGTGCCGTTATTACGGCCTCTCTGTCCTCATCAATAACCTTACCTGCATTGACATTTTCAAATTTGCCCGATATGAAGCAGGCGTAACCTTGCTCCACATACTCGGCCATCTTCATTTGCAGACGGCGTGCACTCCCGGGCAGTGAATGAGGCCAGCGGTCAGCCAGTCGCGGAAGCGAAGCAGCTGCACGCGCCCAAAATTCTTTTGCCGCCAGCGCCTTTTTGCCGCTGCGCTGCCGCTTGCTCACATGAGCATCCCAGCACGCACGGAAAGCGTTCATAATTGCGGCGTTTGCCGAATACTCCAGAACCTTGTCGGCTGGCAGGTTCCGGCCGTCGGCCAGGGTGTAACCCTCGAAAAAGTTAAGGGCCGCCCCGTCGGGCTGGATCGTGTCTAAAAATTCCTTGCTCTCGGCCTGCTCCTTTGCGTCCGGGTTGCGCTGGTATATTTCAGTGCGCCACTTCATAGGAAAACTGTCAACCTCATAAAGCGCAACTCTGCCGTTACCGCCTTTTCGCACCTGCTTGACTTTACCACGGTGCACCAGATTGTTAAGGTTGGCCGTCGTGATAATCCGCCCCGTGAGTTCCGCGTGACTTATGCAAACCTTACCATCAATTATCTCCATATCGCGACTTTGAGGCGTTAGAGTTACCGAATTTCAAACTTACAAGGCATCCGGGGCCTTGTTTAATGTAGGCTATCGCTTTTCTATGTAAAACCTGTGCGCTTTTCGGCAATCCAATTTTATATTTGATAGGAAGACCTTTTACAGCTTCGGCCAGCTTCTCCCATGTGACTTTTTTAGCAGCATGCAATTCCATGCACCGCGAAAGTACAGCACAACCATAAGAATATTTTTCAACATATTCATGCGGTAACTTTTTACCATTGGGAAGTTCAATGCACGAATAATACGCAACATCAGCAGGGTTCGGGGTTATTTCCCCTAATGAAACAACATAGGGGTTGCCGTATCTGCGGTACACCTCAACCTGCAATCTCACAGGAAGACTTTCAATATCATATAGTGCTGTTCTTCCATTTCCTCCGCGCCGAGTCTGATTTATTTTCCCACGTCTAACCATTGCTTTAAGGTTGGATGCAGTGATAATTCCACCTGTGAGCTCTGCGTAGCTTATGCAGGTTATCCCTTTTACTGTCTCCATAACATCACATATTTTCTGCTAATACCTGAATCTCTGACAGATCAGGAATTGTTATGCACTGCCTGTTCACCACTCTCTCACTCCGGCGGTTGGTGATCCATGCTTCCCCGGTGCACTTGTCTACCCTCAGCACTGCGCCGTTGTTAAAAACCTGGCGCATTATCTGCCGTCCATCCTCGGTCGTATCGTGGAGCGTTTCACACTCCGGATAATGACACATGGGAGTTGCCCCATAATTGTTTACTGCCGTAAAGCGGATTTTGCGGGCTTTTTCTGTGTCCGACCGGTATGTGAGTGCTAAATACACAAATTTTGGCGTACACTGGAATGTCTTTGCGAGCTTCGCAGTCGTTTCCTCCGTTGCGTCAATGTAACGCGCTGCTGTTGTTCTCATGTCCTTTTACTTTATTGTTATTAGTATCATATCCAAAATGTTGTCTGTTCTCATGCTGTTAACTACCAGCGTGGCCTCAGATACATTGTTTTCACGCATCCAAACCTTGGCGCGATTCTCCGCTGTCTCCTTGTGACTGCCGTCAGGTATGAAAGCACCGAGCTCATCATACTGCTCATCCACAAGTTGGTAATAATATCTTTTCATATCCTTTTACTTTGAGATTATAGGTGTTATCATTGTCCATCAGCCCAATTTTTTGTATCTTTGGAGCCGATTACTGTGGTAACACGGTGCAAAGATAATACGCATTTGCGAATATATCAAATATTTTTCAAATTATTTTTCGCATTTGAGAATATTTACTATGACAATAAACGAGAGATTTGAATGGATTATTAAAATCCTATTTCGTGGAAATAAAAGGGCTTTTGCCAAAGCAGTGGGCATTAGTCCAACTGTTGTTGAGAATGTTGTTGGAGTCAGAAAAGGGAAACCATCGTACGATGTTCTTTTCAAGGTTTGCGCAAATGCGAATATATCCGCAGAATGGCTATTTTTTGGAGAAGAGTCTGATCCTCCGATGGAAATGTTTAACATTCGAAAGGAAATCGAATTAACAGCTCCTTATACCGATGACGATGGCACGGAGAAGGAGATGAAAACAACTTTTGAAATAGGACGGACAGATACGAAACAACAATCGACTAAGACTAATAATACCGACTTGATACAACACTTAACAGCCCAGTTGAAAGAGAAAGAGGTTGAAATTGGTTATTTACATGAAGATATTGGAATGCTCAAAGAACGAATCAGACTGTTAGAGCAAAGATTGGGAAAAGCTGCTGGCGATGTGTCCATTGGCACTACTGCAAATGTCGGATAATGCGACTTGCGCCAGCGTTCTACCCTCGACCTCCCCATACACCCCATAAGGAGCCAAAATAGGGGATTTCACGCTGATTTTTACTCATTTTTGCGCTCTTAAATACATTAAGTACCTATTATCAGCAACTTAACAACTAATTGAGACCGTTATTTAACAGCCAATTTTTGGTATTAAAGGGGTGTTTAAACCTCAAAAAATACCGATTTTTGTAAAATTTTTGTCCTTATGGGGTCTTGAATGGGGTAGCGTATGAGTACCCAAATGAATGTCCAACTGAAAGCCCAACCCCATTTTGAAAACGAAACGAGCACAGTTTCGACCACTCCCCTACCTCCATTTTTTACCTCCCGGAGCATCATGCAGTCGGCACCATTTAACAGCCGGTCAAAAGCCCTTAAACACTCCCCCGCTTCTGCCGGATCACTCATGCGCATGGGCGCACAGCGTGTCGCTGCTCCCTACCCTGCCAACCAACCGGCACAATGCCCGTAAACGCCGTAAATGGCTGAATCTCGTGCCCTCTGCCTTGCCCTGGCTCATTCTACCACCCACACAACAGAAGCGGCCACACAGCCGGTAAAAACCAGCCATGCAGCCGCACGAAATTAAAGCCAATTCAACAGGAATTAAAGCCGCATTAAACGCCCCTTAAAGGGAACAGCCCTAAAATTAAACCCCGATTAAAGTAAATTCAAGTAAATGCACGCTTCGTTTTTGTCGCGTCCAGACCATCACAACCCCACATCCTCAATCATATCAACAAGTTACGCACATTTCAAGCACTCAACACAATGCTCGCTTCGTTTTTATGCCCATATAATTTTGCCGATGCGGATCGCTTACAGAGCCCGATTTGGGTATAAGTGGGTCTGCTGACATATTAAAAAAGGCGTTTATCAACGCTGTTCTTGAGGATACGAATCTCGCAAATTCTTACTCAGATCAAGGACAGACAGCGGTAGATGCTACGTGGATATGTAGTATTCTGACGAATCGGATTTTGAGAAAAATCCGATCTCGGCAGTACACATATATAGCGTAGGCTCTGTACGTTGTCATCCCCTCTGAGAAGGCAATGCGAGAGCCTGTATCCGGGGACGACAATGATAAGAGGTTCCTGCGCTTCTTTTTTTATCTACTATCTATAACTGTAGAGATATGCCATCAGGGAACCATGGCTTTCTCTACCGTATCATCCGGTATGATAATCAAGAAGTGCAAACTCTCACTATCGATAAGTACGCTACTGTTTTCTTTATCCGGGTTGTGGTTCAGTGTGGTTGCTTACACGTCAGCAGACACCCACACTGATCAAATTGATTTTACTCAACCCGTACATGAAAAGGAGCGCGTGGCCTTACATACCAATCTTCTTTACTGGGCATCGTCGACTCCTAACATCGGAGTACAATTACCCTTTTCCTCCAGAATGTCACTTGCGTTTACATTTGGCTATAACGCATTTAACTTTGCCAATTACTATAATTCTGAAGGTGTCGCTGCCAATCCTAAATTACATCATTGGATTATTATGCCGGAAGGGCGATACTGGATTCGCAGCCCGTTTCATGGCAGTTATTTAGGACTTCATTTAGTAGGTGGCGAATTTAATATAGGTAGCCTGAAATTTCCTTCATTTCTAAAAAACAACCGCTACCAAGGATACCTCTTAGGTGCAGGAGTGAGTTATGGATATATGTGGCGTTTTGCACCTCATTGGGCCTTGGACTTTTCGCTCGGAGTGGGATATGTCCATATAAGTTACCACAAATACCGTTGTGGTAATTGCGGTAAACACCTGAAATATGCTTCAAAAAATTATATCGGACCGACTAAGGCCGCTATTTCTATTTCTTATATATTCCCATCCTCCGGTACTTCTCGAAAGAAACCGCTTAATAATCTCGTTGTTGCCAACCCTCTATATCAAGATACCATACACACAATTATATTTGACACAATAAGAGTGTATCCTAAACCTGAGGATAGCATCAATTACAAGATACAATCAATACATGATAATGATATTATAAATCTACGTAAAGATACAGCAATTTTTACCATCCATTATCCTGTAAATGTGTCTGAGATACTTCCGGACTATCGACAAAACCATCAGGCACTTAAACGTCTTGGCAATTTAATAGACCGGCTCGTTAAATCCTCTGATGGAATGAGCATCAACTCAATAACAATCACAGGGTTCGCATCACCCGAACATCACTATAACTATAATACCTCTCTATCTATATCACGTGCTGCATCTGTGGAGAAATGGATTAATACAAGGTATGATTTACCTATACCGATTGAGACTTCAGGTAGTAGCGAGGATTGGGAAGGTCTGATCAAACTATTACATTCCGATTCCTGCCTTAAGGCATCTAAAATAGAAGTATTAAGCAAAACTATCAGCGACCCTGACAAACTGGAAACGGAGATAAAAAAACTTATCGGAGATAAGGATTACTATGAAATTTCAAGCAGACTTTATCCGACATTGAGACATGCTGTAATCTCAGTAATTTATACTACCCAAAGTGAACTTAATTAAAAAAGTGAGACAATTGTGCGATATATGGTCAATTATATGTCTAAGGTACAGTGAGATATTACTGGCTATCAGTTCAGTGTGTCTTCTAAACTCCTGTTCACTTAGCGATGACAGAGATTTATGCTGTCCGGGCAGTACTGTGATGCTGTACAGATACCTCCCTTATGGGCGTGATCAGTTTCGCGAATATATTCACACTTTGGATCACTACCTTTATGACCAATCAGGACACTTCGTTGGCAAAGTGGAGCCGGGTACAGATCTCCAGCGTCAACCTTTATATCTTGATGAGGGGATTTATACCATGATAACTGTGGGAAATGCTTCAGACTTCACCTTATTGCAGCATAGCGGTGAAGAGAAATTAGACAATTTTTTCCTCTCAACCGCTATACGCAACAAGAGCGTCCCGGATGCTATATACAATGGAGACGAACTATATTGGGGTATAAAAAGATTTATCGTTGATAACAAAGGTTTTACTAAGAGTCTTGAAAAAAATGATGAGGATGCTCCCACACAGATAGTGACCTTTATGAATAACATACATTGCCACCTGCAAATCAGGGTGGAGTGGACTAATATGCCACCATACATTGGCGAGTATGAATTGAAACTCGAAGGAATAGCCACACGCTATTCAATGAATCCGGATAACGCGCTCACTACAGGCAACGGCGAGTTTATCGTACCTTCCGGTGACCACCACACTTCACATACCCTTAGCGTTCCCCTTAAATCACGTGAACTGTATGGCGAATTCATAACACTGAGATATACAGACGATAATATCCCGGTACTACATATCAGATTTGGTGAAGAGGAAATTACTCCACCTATTGACTTGAGCCGGGCATTCCGTAGTTGGGGATGGAAACCATCGAATACTCATGTACAGGATTATCGCATACGCCTTGTAATCCGCGGTAATGGGAGTGTCGATGTATCTCCTGATATTTCAGCCACTGTCGAAGATTGGGTAAATGGTGGCATATTCGGATAATCCAATATATCTCTCCGGTATTAAATATTACATATTGAATTAAGCAATTTATTAATATTAATAAACATCTTATCAATTATTTAACTAATCAAATTTAAACAAAATGAAAGGAAAATTATTCATTACAGCCTCGCTCATGGGGGCGCTGCTGTTGACTTCCTGCAGTAATGAACTGCCGGCAGATCTGAATCCTTCTGATGGTTTAACATCTGTTACCTTCAAATTAGCGACACCGGCCGGTGAGAAAATTAATTATACCCGTGCGCTTCACGATGAGGCTGAGTATAAGATCAACAGTTTAACTCTTTATGAGTATGAAGTAGGTAAAGATGAAGAGGGTAAGAAGACCACCTCGCTTGTTCGCATTATGAACTATCCCGATGGATTAGGCAGAGATGTCATTACACCCGTAGATAATGGTGACGGTAGTTACACATTCTCCATTACTATTCCGGCATCTTACGAGGGTAAGACTTACTCTTATCACTTTGTTGCAAACAATGCCACTATTAATGTTAAACTTGGTGAGAGTGTAGATCGCTTCCATAATGACTGGTACTCTGCTGTTATCTTGAATGAAAAAACAGTAATTCCTGATAGTGAGGAAGAAAACGGTGAACAAACATCCGAGCCTGTAACCGTATATCCAACTGCCGATCAGTTGGCATCGCCCGAAAAGGGTATCGCCATGACGGGTGTAGCATCTTTTGACGGCAATGAGGAAATCACTATGGGCGCAGCAACCAATCCAAAGGGAGAAGTTAATCTAAAACGCATTGTATCGCGTATTGATATCCGCTATCAGACTCCTAACCTTAAGATTACAAAGGCGGAACTGCAAGGTGCTCCTGTTAAAACATATTTATGGCCCTTGCAAGACCAAGAGGGTAATCCGCTATTTGCAGATGTGGCAACAGTAAAGACTGAACTGAATTCTAATATTTCTTTACCGCTCTCTTATCTTAAAGACAATGAATCTGAAACAGAGGTCAATCTAAAAAAAGCATTCTACCTTTATGAACGCTCCAACAGTGATGAATCTTCTGCCATAGTACACCTCGAATATACCGTAGATGCTAATGGCACTGAATATGAAGGGTCGCTCGATATACCTTTCCGCCTTACAAGCGGCGATAAGAAGTTTATAGATACCGAGCGTAATCATCTCTATACTATTGTTCTCGGCAACGGCTCAGAACCGATAGCAGGTAAGGTATCCGCTACTCTTATAGTCGATGACTGGAACCTGATCGAGATCGACGAACCTCTTACGGACTGAGAGCAAAACTTACAACATAATTAATATAAAAGTTTATCCAACTTCTTTTATTCTAACGAAAAACAGAATATCATGCAAGCAAAAAAAATCTTTTATGCCATTATGGCAGCAACTCTTATGCTGGGCGGATGCGCACAAGAGGAAATTATACAGGGTAATAACGGTCAGGATGCTCCCGGTGTACATGTACGGCTGGCCGGAGCAGCCGGTTCAATCACTCGTGCTACAACTGTCGCCGCCGATGATGATGAAAAGAGCGTACGTAATGTGTTGGCTGTTCTTTACGATACTCATGATGGATTTTACAAAACTGTTGAGGCCTCACAAGTAGGAACCACCAATGAGTACACCTTTATAGTTGAGAAAGATGCTACTTACAACATCTATCTTGTAGCGAATGCTGACGCTTATCTGCAGAAATCTCTTGAGGAAATACCTCTTGGCAGTAAGGCCGATGATGAAACCTACGG
The DNA here is from genome assembly GCA_947175665.1 of uncultured Porphyromonadaceae bacterium. Classification (GTDB taxonomy): domain Bacteria; phylum Bacteroidota; class Bacteroidia; order Bacteroidales; family Muribaculaceae; genus Lepagella. Next base: position 28,364 of record CAMWNR010000005.1, on the reverse strand, counting down.
TCTTGCAAAGATAGTCGCTACTCAGGCTCCGGATGTTCCGAATACGTTTTTGATGGTAAGCAAATATCCTGAAAAGGTTACCACACGTATCACTGAGAAACAGAGTATCGGAGAGGTTCACATGGAGCGACTCGCTGCACGATTTGACCTGGTTAACAAGGCAGAAGGTATAACCGTAAATAAACTTACGTTCACCAACCGCACTCTTAGAAGCACCGTACTTACCGACAATGTAATGTCAGCACAGAGTGAATGGTTTGAAAATAGAGAATATGATGATCTTAACCTTGAAGGTGAAAAAGAGACCGGCAATACTTACAGTAAGAAAATCTATACTTACGAGAATTATTCGGTAAAAGGTGATATGACTCTCCCCAAACTCACAATCGAATATACCGAGGGTGATCAGACCAAAACACACGAGATCTCTCTCATAGACCCTTCTGCTACAGCCGGCACCACTCTTGCTATCAAACGTAATCATCTTTACCGTATCGTACTTACCAAGGCAGGTAAACTTGATTTTGACGTTCAGGTATTGGATTGGGATACTGATGAAGATCTGGCCTACGAAGATATTCCGTTGATACTCCCGGATGATGAACAGGAAGAATTAAACAAAAACCTTATGGTATATGACCTCTTTACTGAATATAATGTCAAGAGCCTCGATACAAGTAATAAGGTCGTAACTTTTTATGACAAACTTACAAATGATGCAGACCTCTCATCATACTTTAACTTTAATACTTTTAAAAAATCAGGCTTTTTTGCCGATGACGCGGTGTTTACAGATGTAGAGAATAATACTTATCGCATACCTACCATCGGTGAAACCCAACTCCTTGTGCCTCTTTTCGATGCGGAATATACTCCTGAGATGGTGGAATATAACGCAGATAATAAACGAATCATTCATTCACCACGCGGACGTCTGAATGTATCTTCCGTATACTCAGATTGGTTCGATGAAAGGGTATATCTTAAAAACAATGCGGATCTCTCACAGAACAAAGCAAATATTGAAACTGAAAACCAAAATGGTTTTACAGGTGCTTCTATCTTTGCGAACGGCAGACAAACTCTTGAATTCAGAGTAAATACTACTACATTTGAATTTGATAATAACGGGTCTTATATATCAGAAGGTCCGGCTTACGGTATTCGCTTCAAAGGTACCGATCAATATGCTGCATACAAATGGGAGATGCAACTTATCCCGGGCTCAATGACAGAGTACTATGTATCAATTAAAATCAAGGCATTGAAACAGGATTCAAATGTTACTTTAGAAGATATTGTAGACAACAGATCCTACTGGTCCAAGAATTATATTGAATATAAGTTCCCTATGTCCGGTGCAATTAAAGTGGAAAATAATAAACCCACCGGCAATATCTGGAAGAAAAATACATTTGCTCATATTTTGTGCAGCACTGTCACTAACCATGATGGTATCCGTGCTACAGGATTGGGACTCTCTTACGATTACTTCTATGGCATGAGATTTTCTTTGACTTCTTATGTCCCCTTACGTTTGATTAAATGTAAATAATACTATCGTATCCCATCCCGATATTATCACGATTCGGCACATAACATATATCCGGCTTGTGTAAATACCAAACACCCGACCCATTATGGTTCCATAAAAAGTTGGACTGTACCTTGGTAGTTAAAAAAACTATTTAGGTACAGTCCGATTCTATCTTTTCTTCAACCCGTTAATCAATTAGTTGAGTGAAATAAACTGTTCTTTCTTTTATACTCCATCCTTCACACGCAACTTTCTTTTCAGATTTAATTTGGAATAAGCATTTTGATTCATTTATAATCTGTAAACAATAAATGAAATAAGGGCTTTTATATAAATCTATTTTGTGGAGGGAACCCAATTAGGGGAAAGGGACTTGTAAGTATCTATGTAATTATCATCGGATGGAAGACAAATCGTATCAATAAAAAAAAGATTACCATCTATACCATGAAGCACATTATTGGGCAAAGCATCAAAAATATCAATCTCCCCGTTAGTGAAGTATTCACCATCGCACATTGGAATAAAACCCATAAGAACTAACGCTCCGGCAATTTCCTCAATTGATGCTTCACGGTCAGCACGAATGAACGGTTGTTCAAGCACAGCACATATTTTACCATCTTGGTTCTCGGCAAACCCCTTAAGGACGTAAGAACAATCGGGAAATATGCGATTGTGAATATTTATTCTTTGAAAAAATGGTTCCAGGTTATCATCGGCATATCTGAAGTCGTTAAGTTTATTCACAACCCCATTGACAGAATCCATATAAACCTCGTTTTCTGATCCGCGATCAGAAAACTCACCTAACTTTTTTATATCTGTAATCCAAATCCGGTTATTAATAGCCCATTTTTTCAGACCTTGGATTTGGACTCCCTTGCAAGACGTTGTTCCCGCAATCTTTTGAATTGCGAGAGATATTCTTCGAGCCTCAGAGGCTGCCTCTTCCAAAATTCTATTGAAGCCTGTTTTTTGGCTATTGATTCCAGATGATATTTTGTCATAACTCATTTTTATTAATAACAATTTAAGATTATAAATTGTTATGGGCTTTTAATATTATTTCAGATTACGTGTGGTGTCGGACAATTCCAAAAGAGGCGTGGGAAGTGACGGGTGTTTTTTGTGTGGGGGGAGTTTGTTTTAATTCGGTTTTTTTATTATTTTTGTTGTAAATTCCATTACTCCATGAATAATTCTTTACCCCCTATCAATAACGATGATGATTTGCTGAATCAGCCTGAACAGAGGGCTGAAAATCAGGAGGAGATCGAGAAGGATCTCTTAGACCGTACGGAATCTGAGGAGCGTGAAGTAGCCGCCGAGGATCCCGTGAAGAGTTATACCATTCCCGGTATGGGGGATAAACGGACGGCTCTGTCAGGTATGTTTAAGAATTGGTATCTGGAGTATGCCTCTTACGTTATTTTGGAGCGTGCGGTACCTCATATCGAGGATGGCTTAAAACCTGTGCAGCGACGTATCCTGCACTCTATGCAGACTCTCGATGACGGCAAGTTTAATAAGGTTGCCAATATCGTGGGTAATACCATGCAGTATCATCCGCATGGTGACGCTTCGATTGGCGACGCATTGGTACAACTCGGTCAGAAACAATTACTTATCGATACTCAGGGCAACTGGGGTAATATTCTTACGGGAGATTCGGCGGCTGCCGGCCGTTATATTGAGGCACGCCTGTCGGAGTTTGCGTTGGAGACCGTGTTCTCCCCTGCTATTACGGAGTGGACCCTTTCTTACGACGGACGTAAAAAGGAACCTGTAACTTTACCTATCAAATTCCCCCTGCTCCTCGCCCAGGGTGTTGAGGGTATCGCTGTAGGTCTGTCGTCTAAAATCCTCCCTCATAATTTTAATGAGATATTGGATGCGGCCGTGGCTTTTCTAAAGGGTGAACCTTTCAAACTCTTGCCCGACTTCCCTACAGCCGGCCTGCTTGATGCCTCGAAATACAACGATGGCGCTCGCGGCGGTTCGGTTAAAGTTCGTGCTAAAATCGAGAAAATAGATAATAAGACCCTCGCTATTACCGAAATACCTTTCGGCAAAAACACCTCCACTCTTATCTCTTCTATCCTTTCCGCTATGGAGAAGGGTAAAATCAAGGTGCGCAAGGTTGATGACAATACTTCGGCTCAGGCCGAGATATTGGTGCATCTTAATCCCGGCACTTCTTCTGATAAGGCTATTGATGCTCTCTATGCCTTTACCGACTGCGAAATCAGCATCTCACCCTGTTGCTGCGTTATCGTGGACCGCAAACCTCACTTCCTGACAGTGAGCGATCTCCTTAAGTTTAGCGTGAAGCATACACGATCTATGCTTCTCGATGAACTCAAGATCAAACTCGGTGAGAATCGCGAGTCCATGCTTTTCGCTTCGCTCGAAAAAATTTTTATCGAGAACAGGATGTATAAGGATTCCAAACTCGAGGCGGCTCCCGATATGGATGCAGCCGTAGATCGTATCGATACCCTGTTGGAGCCTTTCAAAAAGGATTTCTATCGCGCTCTGACACGCGATGACATCATGCGCCTGTGGGAAATAAAGATGGGTAGAATCCTGAAGTTTAATTCTGATAAGAGCAATGAGAAAATTGCGCGTCTGCAGGCCGACATAGATCAGATATCCTACGATGTGGAGCATATCAACGAGTATACCATCAGATGGTATGAGCATCTTAAGGAGAAATATGGCGAAAGATTTCCCCGACTTACCACTCTGCGCGGTTTTGACTCTATCGAGGCTACAAAAGTGGCCGAGGCTAATAAGAGACTCTTTTTTGACAAAGAGGGTAACTTCATCGGTATCGGACTTAAAGAGGGGGAATTTCAGTTTACCTGCTCGGATATTGACGACATTCTCATAATTTACCGCGATGGTACATATAAGATTGTCAAGGTGCAGGATAAACTCTATATCGGTAAGAAGGGTACTAAAGTAAGATATATCGGACTTTTTAAGAAAGATGACAAGCGCACTGTATACAATGTGATTTACCGTAACGGTAAGGATGGAGAGTATTATAAGAAACGCTTCCATATCCGTGGTCTTACCCGCGAGAAGGAGTATGACATCACCAAGGGTAAACCGGGTTCGCGCATTGAGTATCTCTCTGTTAATCCTAATGGTGAGGCTGAGACCGTTAAAGTCAACCTTACCGGCGAACAAGGTAGTCAGGGACGCTCTCCGCGCAATAAGGAGTTGCTGGTTGATTTCAGCCAACTTGCCATCAAGGGTAAGGAGTCGTTAGGCAACCTGGTTACTAAATTTGCCGTCAAGTCTATAACTCTCGATAAGAAGGGCGGCTCGACATTAGGGGGTCGCGAAGTATGGTTTGACCGCGATGTGCTGCGCCTTAACTATGACGGTCGCGGTGAGAGCCTCGGTATCTTTCAGGGTGAGGATCTGGTATTGGTGATAACTACCTCAGGTGAATACTTTACTTCTACCTACTCCGATACCAACCACTTTGATGATAATATTCTGAAAATTGAGAAGTTTGATCCTCATAAGGTGTGGACTCTCGCTCTGTATGACGCCTCTTTAGGCAATCCTTATCTGAAGCGGTTCAATTTCGAACCGTCAGCCAAACCTCAGCGCTTTGTCGGCTCTGATGAGCAGTCGCGCATTCTGCTGCTCACGGATACTTATTATCCGAGACTGGAGGTGACTTTTGCGGGCAATGACGCTGTGCGTCCGGCTTTGGAGATCGATGCTGAGTCGTTTATCGGCATTAAGAGTTATAAGGCCAAGGGTAAGCGCATTACCACTTATCATCTGGGTGAAATCCGCGAACTCGAGCCGCTCAGGTATCCCGAACCCGAACAGACCGCCGGTGTAATCAATGAGGAAAATGTAGAAGAAGTCGAGGCCGAAGAGGTTTCGGCCGAACCTGAATCGCTAAACCCTCAGACAATACAGGGAGAATTATTTGATTTTTCGGAAGATACTGATCTCGCCAATGCGGATAGTTAATTATATTTTCACTCTTATCCTTGCGGTATTTTTTCCGCTGAGCCTGTTTAGCCATTCTACCAGGCAAGATTTACAGGGTATACCTGCGATACAGATAACCGATGCCTGCAACGATCCTCTTATCAAACGCCCCGTCAGAGGGTTGTATGCCGTGGAGGGCGGCTCCATGTCTGCGGTCAGCCGGTATCTCTCACCCGTAGAATACAGCGGCTTCAGATTTGGATTATCGGGTTACTGGACCAAACTCCTGCCGCAGTCTCCCGCTTGGTGGCGTATGCACTTCGAGGGTGGTGCCGGTGCGGCTTTGGGATTGCTCAATCCGCGTGGCACCGCTTCTATGCAAGGTATAGATATCAACTTTGCATGGCACTGTGCGGCTTACCGGCATCTTCCTTACGGTCTCACTATCTCCGCAGGTCCGGGCATAACTACCGAGGGAGGTATCCTTGCTCTTCTTAAAAACAGCAATAACCCCGTGAGCATCAACCTTATGGCGGCCGTCTCCGCGAGAACCGACCTGCTTTGGGAGACCAACATCAAGCGCCTGCCCGTCACCGCACGTCTGTCACTGAGCATACCTCTGGCAGGGGCTTTCTTCATGCCCGGATATGGGGAAACCTATTACGAAATATCGCTTGGCAACCGCAATGGTCTTGCTCATGCCCTCTGGCCGGGAAATTACCCTCAGATTAATCTTAACACCGGTGTCTCTTTTGACTTCGGCAAAACCTCGATGGAGTTGGGTTACCATCTCTATTGGCGTCGCTCTACTGCCAATAATCTCGTAGAACGTCAATGCCGCAATATGCTCTATATCGGCATTATACCCGGCGGTGGAAGATAAAACTTCAGTTACGAGCCAACGATGCCTGGATATCTTAATATATTAACATCCACTATCAATCTACCAATGTCATATTTCAGGAATTTACTCACGACATCACTGATACTGCTGAACCTGCTTATACTCCCGGCGTGTAAGGATGATATAAGTTATTCTGACGATCCGTATGGAAATTTTGATGCGCTGGCAGAGATTATAGCCACACGCTACTGCTTTCTTGAAGAGAAGGGTATAGATTGGGATGAGGTGACCGCTCAATATCGCGCTAAAATCACTCCCGATATGAGCGACCTGCAATTATTCGGTCTCTGCGCTGAAATGCTCGACCAACTTCGCGACGGTCATGTCAATCTTACTTCGCGCTTCGACACAAGTTATTACCGTAAGTGGTGGAGTGATTATCCGCAAGATTTCAATCTTCGCACGCTGCAGGAGTATTATCTTGATTTCGATTATTATAGCACTTCCGGACTCAATTATAAAGTACTCGACGGTAATATCGGATACCTTTATTACCCCTCGTTTGCATCGGGTATATCCGAGACTGCTCTCGACTATGCTCTGGCAATAATGTATGATACCGAGGGGTTGATTATTGATATACGTAACAACGGAGGTGGATTGCTTACCAACATCGATGTGCTGATAGGGAGATTTATAGACCGGGAAATACCGGGAGGGAGTATCTGCCATAAGACAGGCCCCGGCAAGAATGATTTTTCTACCCCCTATCCTTTCAGTTACTCACCGGCCCCGGATGTGAGAGTTAAATATCTCGACAAGCCGATCGTTCTGCTTACCAACCGTGCCTGTTATAGCGCGGCAAACGCCTTTGCCGCTGTTATGAAGAGTCTGCCGCAAGTTACCGTAATCGGTGCGCGCACCGGAGGTGGATCAGGTTTGCCATTCAGTAGCGAACTCCCTAACGGATGGTCGGTACGCTTCTCTGCCTCACCTCTTTACGGACCGGATGGCACTATCACCGAATTTGGTGTAGACCCCACCCCCGGCTTTGAGTGCCACTCTACACCTGAAGATTTCGCGGCAGGTCGCGACCCGATCCTCGATACTGCCATACGGCACCTCTCAAACCGATAATTTAACCGGGGTTGGTAATTGACCCGTAATGAAGTGCCGACGGGATAAACATAAAAAAAGAGTTGCCGGAAAAGCAACTCTTTTTTGTGCGCACGAAGGGACTCGAACCCCCACGTCGCAAGACACCAGATCCTAAGTCTGGCGCGGCTACCAATTACGCCACGTGCGCCACTATGGAATAAACACAAAGCAAATCTATCTTAAATCCGACATATCAGAATTTCTGATTCCTCAAACCTCAGATGGAATTACACGGCAAAGTAAATACAAATTTGCCAAATATCCAAATAAATATTACTTAATCTGAGAATTTTTTAATAATAAGGTGTTATAAGTAAGTAATAAAAATTAAACGATATTAAAAAAAGTAAGTAGTAAAAGAATATCTTGTGCAATAAAACTAAATCTTTTTGGCTAATTTCCAATTGTCACTCAGTCAGATACAAAGTATCTTCCTTCGCTCCGCATGGAAATTATCTCAAAAATATTGAAGTTTTATATGCACATTAATTTTAATTACTTACTTATCATACCTCAATTATTCAGTTTTTCGGATTAATATAAGGTATTGTGAGGATTTTTTCTTAATTTTGTATGTTATTACTCTATAGAGATTAAGTCAGATTATGTTTAGAGACAAGACTTGTGGCGAACTTCGTATCGCCGATACCGGCAAAGAGGTAAGACTCGCCGGATGGGTACAGCGAATTAGAAAAATGGGGTCACTCACATTTCTCGACCTCCGCGACCGTTATGGCATAACCCAGATTGTGTTTGATCAGGAAGTTAACCCTGAATTATGCGATGCAGTCAACACTCTCGGCCGTGAATATGTAGTTGAAATCAAGGGTAAGGTTGAAGAGCGCACTTCAAAAAATCCCAACCTCCCTACCGGTGATATAGAAATCTTCGCTACTGATGTGAAGATTCTCAATAAGTCCGAGATCCCCCCCTTCACCATCGAAGATAATACTGATGGCGGCGATGATCTTCGCATGAAGTACCGCTATCTTGATTTGCGTCGCAATTGCGTGAAGAAAAATCTCGAACTTCGCCACAAGATGGCTTTTGAAATCCGTAAGTATCTTGATGCTAACGGCTTCCTGGAGATCGAGACTCCTATTCTGGTTAAGTCTACCCCCGAGGGAGCACGTGACTTTGTAGTACCGTCGCGTATGAACCCCGGTGAGTTTTATGCCCTCCCCCAGTCTCCGCAACTTTTCAAACAGTTGCTTATGGTGAGCGGCTATGACCGCTATTTCCAGATTGCAAAATGTTTTCGCGATGAGGATCTTCGTGCTGACCGTCAGCCTGAGTTTACTCAGATCGACTGCGAAATGAGTTTTGTAGAACAGGAGGATGTAATTGAGATGTTTGAAGGCCTCGTAAAGCATATATTCAAATATGTTAAGGATATTGACTTTACCGAACCTTTCCCCCGTATGACATGGGCCGATGCCATGAAGTATTACGGTTCTGACAAACCGGATATCCGCTTCGGTATGCCCTTTGTAGAGTTTACCGATCTCGCTCAGGGTCACGGATTCTCGGTTGCCGATGATGCTCAGATAGTTGTAGGTATCTGTGCCCCCGGTTGCGCATCTTATACCCGTAAGCAGATCGACCAACTTACCGATTTTGTAAAGCGTCCGCAGGTAGGCGCCAAAGGCCTTATCTGGGTTAAGTTTGAAGAGGACGGTTCTGTAAAGAGTTCGGTCGGCAAATTCTATACCGAGGAGCAACTTAAAGAGTGGGGTAAGCGCGCAGAGGCTAACCCCGGCGATCTGCTCCTTATCCTTACCGGCGACACCATGAAGGCCCGCAAGCAGTTGTGTGAACTTCGCCTTGAGATGGGCAACCGCCTCGGTATGCGCGATAAAAATAAGTTTGCTCCGCTCTGGGTAGTAGACTTCCCCCTCTTCGAATGGGACGAGGAGACACAGCGCTATTACGCTATGCATCACCCCTTTACTTCACCCAATCCCGAAGATATTCCGATGCTCCACACCGATACCGGCAACGTCCGCGCTACTGCGTATGACATCGTAGTAAACGGTACCGAACTCGGTGGTGGTTCTATCCGTATACATGACGCCCAATTGCAGGATACTATGTTTGAACTCCTCGGCTTCACTCCCGAAAAGGCTAAGGAGCAGTTCGGATTTCTCATGAATGCATTTAAATACGGTGCTCCCCCTCACGGTGGTCTCGCACTCGGCTTCGACCGCTTTGTATCTATCCTCGCCGGCCTTGACACTATCCGCGATGTGATAGCATTCCCCAAAAACAATTCCGGTCGTGACATTATGAACGAATCACCCTCTCCCATCGATCCGGCTCAACTTGAGGAACTCCAACTCAAACTTGATCTTCAAGATTAATCTTTATTAATATGCTGAAAGTCAAAGATATTGCATCTGTCATCGAAGAGTTTGCTCCAATTTGTCTTCAGGAATCGTATGACAATACCGGGCTGCAGGTAGGTGATCCCGAAATGCCGGTGAGCGCTATACTGCTCTGTCTGGATGTCACCGAGGAGGTTCTGGAGGAGGCTCGTCGTCGCCAATGTAATCTCATTGTCAGTCATCATCCACTCTTGTTTGCCGGGTTAAAGAGGGTCACCGGTAGCACTCCCACTGAGAAGATTGTAATTGAGGCACTGCGCGATAATATCGCTATCTATGCCTCTCACACCAATCTTGATTCCGCTACCGAAGGTGTAAGTTTTGAGATAGCCCATACGCTTAAGATGAGCAATCTGAAAGTGCTTTGCCCCAATCCCGTTAATCCGGATACCGGCCTTGGTGTAGTCGGTGATATTACACCCACTCCCAAACTTGAATTTCTCCGCAAGGTCAAAGACCTGTTTAATGTGAGCCATCTCAGATATTCCGCTCAATCTCGACAGATTGTAATCAGAAAAGTGGCTCTATGCGGTGGTTCGGGAGCATCGATGATCAAAGACGCTATCGCCGCAGGCGCTGATGCCATGCTCACCGGAGACCTTAAATATCACGACTTCACATCTTACGGATATAAGATCCTCCTGGCCGACATCGGACACTATGAGAGCGAGTTATGCGCACGCAAGATACTCTCCCGCATCATACGCGAGGCTTATCCGGATTGCGTGATTTACTTCTCTGAGTCCGAATCAAACCCGGTGGCATACATAAGTTAATATATAAAATCATAAATCATAAATATGGCTTCTGAAAAGAAAACCGACAAAGAACGCAGCGTTGAGGACCGCCTCAAATCGCTCTATCACCTCCAGACTCTCCTTTCGGAAATCGACCGCATTAAGTTTCTGCGCGGCGAACTCCCCAATGAGGTAAAGGATCTCGAAGATGAGATCGTACGTTATCAGACCCGTATCCAGAAGTATACCGACGAAATCGAAGATCTCAAGGCATTTGCCAATAGCAAGAAAGGTGAAATCGAAGAGAGACTTGCTAAAATCGCTAAGTATGAAGATCAACTCCACAATGTTCGCAATAACCGCGAATACTCTTTCCTTGAAAAGGAGAAGGAGTTTGAAAGCCTGGAGATAGAATTATGCGAAAAGAATATCCGTGAGGCTGAGGCTAAGATGGAACGCAAACAGGCTGAAATCGAAAAGGCTAAGGCTGACCTCGCTGATCAGGAACACAGTCTTGCAGAGAAGAAGAAAGAACTTGAAGAGATTGTAAGCGAGACCAAACAGGAAGAAGAGAATCTGCGTGCTCAGGCTCAGGAAGTTGAGAAGGAAGTAGATGATTATACTCTTAAGGCATTTAAGCGTATCCGCAGTAATGCTCGCAATGGTCTTGGCATCGTTACAGTTGAGCGTTCGGCTTGTGGTGGTTGCTTTAACCGCATCCCCCCGCAGCGTCAACTCGAAATCAAGATGCATAAAAAGGTTATCGTATGTGAGTATTGCGGTCGAATCCTTATCGACGGTTCACTCGTAGGTATCGAAGAAGTACCCGTAGAGCAACCTAAAGCAAAGCGCGCCACTCGCCGCAAAGCAGCAGCCGCCGAATAAAAAATCCGTGTCATTGACCCCCTGCCTAAAGAGCAGGCATTAAATCAAAGACCCGAATCAGCCATAACTGATTCGGGTCTTTGATTTAATCCCCCTATACAAGATATACCGCACCTTGGACGCAGAAGAAATATCAGGGGATGTTGAGCAGGCGGTGAGTCTGTAGCGACAGGCGCCAGCGGGGATCGCGTTTCACCCGGGCGATGGTATCTTGAATATTGCGCTCGCGCTCTTGAGGGTCATCTACATAGCAGGGTTGCAGAAACATCAACGGCTCTCCCTCTATCGGCAAACTGAAATATTGCTCCAGATCCTGACCTACATTCACTACTTTTATTTCGTCTGCCCTACCTATTCTCAGATTCTCTCCTCCGGGAGCCATCCCCCCTTTGGGCGAACAGGTAACCCAATCTATCGAGTCGGGCAGAGGGTGAGTGCCATTGGTCTCTATCGCAACCTTCTTGCCGTTTTTATGTAGCATGTCGACAAACGCATCATCTATCCATAATGACGGTTCACCACCCGTAATCACTACCCGGTCAGTCGGATATTCCTCTACACGCGCCAATATCTCCTCATCTTCCATCTCCACCCCATCCTGATGCGCAGTGTCGCAAAAAGGGCACTTGAGATTGCAACCGGAGAAGCGTACAAACACTACCGGCATACCGGTGTGTGCGCCTTCGCCCTGCAGAGAATAGAATATCTCATTAATCTTACGTTTCAATACCAATCCTCCTCTTGCATTAATCCTTCTCATAGATAGCGATATTACCCTCGCTCTCCTGAACTTCGCAACGCCACGCATTTTCCACATTATCCACTATCCACCGGGCTATATTTTCGGCTGTAGGGTTTACGGGTATCACATCATTCAGTACCGCATGATCAAGCAGACCGTTGATCTTCTCCTTTACATGTGTAAAGTCGGTAACCATTCCGTCTTGATTAAGCGTTTCTGATTTGCACTCTACTGTTATTATCCAGTTGTGGCCGTGGAGTTGAGTGCATTTGCTCTCGTATGAGAGACATAATTTATGGGCGGCCGATATTTCGAGTCTTTTTTTTACGTAATACATTGTATTAATTTACATATTCTGTAGGATCCTTTATACCGGCGTATTCCATCGCTTCCTTGCGCTCCACACAGGTACCGCAACGTCCGCAATGCTTCTCTTCGCCACGATAGCAACTGTAAGTCAGTGCATAGTCTACGCCTAAACGCTTGCCGATACGCGCTATATCCCCTTTGGTAATATCGGTATATGGGGCAAGGATAGATACATGATCGTATGTACCGTTTTGCATAGCCTCACTCATAGCATCTACAAATCCTCTGCGGCAATCAGGGTATATGGCATGGTCTCCACCGTGGTTGGCTATAAGCAGATGTTTCAGACCGCGACTTTCGGCCAACCCGCAAGCCACACTCAGCATTATCCCGTTGCGGAAAGGTACTACCGTACTCTTCATATTCTCATCGTCATAGTTCCCCTCGGGGATTTCATCGGCTCCTGACAACAACGAACTTTTGAAATAATCCTTCATAAACTGCAACGGGATCACCAGATGTTCGATGCCGAGCATTTCACAATTTTTGCGGGCGCACTCTATCTCGCGTGCGTTATGATTGGAACCATAATCAAACGTCACTGCCAGCGCGATACGATCTTTATACTCATGAAGCAACGTCACGGAGTCCATACCTCCGGATACCACTATTATCGAATCTTTTACCATTTCAATACCTTTCATTTAATCGCCTCGCGAAATGCATCCAGACGGCGCTGCTTTTCAAGTTCTTTATGTTCGGCATCTCCCCAGTTTGCAAACGGATAAATGCTTATACCTCCTCTGGGCATGAATATACCTTTTACTTCGATATATCGGGGATCCATCAGGGCTCGCAGATCTTTCATTATGATGTTTACACAATCTTCGTGAAAGTCGCCGTGATTGCGAAATGAGAAAAGGTATAGTTTCAGACTCTTGCTCTCTACCATCCTCTCGCGAGGTATATAAGATATGTATATATGCCCGAAATCCGGTTGGCCGGTTTTGGGGCACAATGTAGTAAACTCCGGACAGTCGAAGGTTACTACATATTCATTATCTTCATGCTTGTTGATAAATGTCTCAAGCAGTGCGGGATCATAGTCAGTGGGATACTTCACACCTTGATTACCGAGGAGTGTAACTCCCTGCAATTCGTCATCTTGTCGCATATCAATCAGTGCTTTGATATTATTTTGTACAATTTGCTGTATATATAACATGCGGTTTTACATACCGCATCATACCCCCTTTATAACATGCAGGCGACTTAAAATCATTTAAAAGCAAACACACTCTTAAGTAAGTAATGAAATTTCATTAACCGAAGTGCAGTCAACATTTATAATAAGTCAACATTTATAATGAGGGTATTGATTTATTTCGTAAATTTACAAAATATTTATATACTGAGGAAAATTTTTCAATTAAAATAGATTAATTTATGCGACAGACTAAGGAAGATGTTGTCAACAAATATCAGGATGAATATCTGAGTGGTAAACCTGCCGAAGTGAGAGATGCATTCTTTCAAAAACCGATTTCCACCCGATACTCTGCCATCATGGCATGGAAACGCCGTAATGAATTGCGCCGGCAAAAACCTGAGGGGTTGACGGCTGCCGATGTAATACGCCATGCCTCTGCGCTCGCCACGATGATCGAAACTACCGAAAATTTTACCGAGAAGGAGATGGAGCGTATGCACGCGGCTATCGATGAGGCTAAAGATAAACTTAATAATTTCTACCGTATGCGCCATGAGCGTGAACTGCGCGAACTTGAGCGCACCCGCGATGAGATACAGCAGCGCATCGATGCCATACGCGCCCGGTTGTAATTCTTCCGCATATCGCGTATCCCGACTCTCATCATTATCTATTGCGGCGGAGTATTTACATTCCTCCTGACCGGGGATTTTGATATGTGAGATTATTTCAGAAGATCTATTATTTTTCTACTTCTCTCTATGATCTGTGTGCAGTCTGCACGCAGATCTTTTTGTGCCTGAAGACCCGCCAGATATATAGGCAGGCCCAGAGGTACCGTAATCATCATCACCCATGAGAGCCAACGCTTTCTTACCGGATGATATACCCATACCTGTCTTAGCACCGGGAAGTCTGCAAGAGCATTTATCACCTGAGGATTACGTGAGTTGGCAAGATAACCTACGGCCGCTTCGAGGGTCGCTGACAGATTCTGCACATCAGCGGAGTTTATCCCTTCGATCCAGTATCGGCGGTAACCTATAAGTTTTTTATAACGGTTGCCTGTATCGGTCGCTTCTCTTATTAATGCTTCAAGCATTTCGATAGCGGTGGGGGTATCTACCTCCTCTATGATTATCTCTTTTGAGGCTATACTGCGACTACCTCTCGCACCGATGAGTTTACGCATCCAGCCTTTCACCTTATCCGGATCAAATACGGCAGCGTCATTCATGGCTTTCCAGGTGACATATACACCTAAGGGGCCTAATATGAATGTTGACAACCATATACCCACCCAGACCTCGATTTTACCGTCACGCGCCATTTTGTAGCCGGTGTTGTCTATGATATAGTACACCACAAAAAGGAGTATCGAGATTACAAGCGGTGTACCGAGACCACCTTTTCTTATTATCGCCCCTAACGGTGCCCCTATAAAGAAGAATATGATGCAGGCTACCGAGAGAGTGAATTTTTTCAATAGTTCGATGTCATGCCTGCGCAGTACCTTTTTCTCATCGGCCATTACCTGAGCGCGAAATTGCATCATCTGCTGTCGGTGCTGACTTATTGATATTGCATTGTTTATGACCTCCACATGCTTTATCGGTGAGAGTGAGTCGAGCAATTCAGACATAGTTATCGCAGGCACGCCGTCGGTATTTACTTTGACATGATATTCCTGACGCTTAGGCGCCTCAGACGATATACCGGGAGCATTGGCATAATACTCCTCTGCGGCATAATACTCCTTCCCCCGGGGCGATGCCGACCTTGCACCTCGCGTGGATCGGCTTGCAGTCACCATACGCAATTCATCACGCTTTAGTTGCGAGGCCTCAATTCTGCCTATGGAGTCTATGCGTTTGCTTACGGAGTCTATGGTATGTTGTAATTCCGAGATATTCTTACCTACATACTGGCTTCTCATACCACCCTCATCAAGACGATTGAAGTTGGCATCAAACGGTATAAGCACCTGCTTATCCACAAATGATTCTCGTCTGAAAGGGGTATTTACCGCGTTCATGCGGCTATTGTTCTGATCTCTGAGGTTTTCAAACTGATCGCCCTCATATAGATGCAGATACAGGTAACGCATATCGGGCGTAAAGGCGAGTACGGCTGAGTCAGCCGTTATTACCGAGGCGTTGTCACCTCCCTTGCTCACATCATAGATCGTAACCCCGCGTAGCATACCGGTGTCACGGTTTTTATCTTTGACAAAGAGGTTGAAGCCGGGTATCTTGTCGTAAAAGACGTTTTCGGGTATTTCAAGTTCAGGCGATTTCTGACGCATTGAGAATAGCAGAGTCCACATCTTCACCTGAGCCTTAGGCAAAACATCATTCTGAAAAAAGAATGCTCCGGTAGCGATTATACCTACCGTGACTATCAGCGGAGCCATGACACGGAGCAGAGATATCCCCGAGGCCTTCATCGCTGTCAACTCGAATTTCTCACCTAAGTTGCCGAAGGTCATAAGGCTGGCCAGCAAGATTGCAAGCGGCAATGCCATTGGCACCATAGATACGGCAGCGTAAAAGAATAGTTCGGCAATCACCCCGATACCCAGACCTTTACCTACAAGGTCATTTATATAGCGCCATAAGAACTGCATCAGCACGATGAATAGCACGATGAAGAAAGTCATCGCGAAAAGCGGAAGAAAAGTCTTCAGCATAAACCAATGCAGACGCTTAAACCAAACCATAATGCAAAATTACAAAATATTCCGACAAATATTCGGATATTCCGTTTTAAAATCCCTCCTCTTTTATTATCTTTGCATTATTCTCACCTCACGGATGCCCTGAGCCTCCACCTGTCGGCGCGCACGGGACAATCATATTATCGATTATATAAGTAAGTAACGAAAATTAATGTGCAAATAAAACTTAAAGATTTTTGAGATAATTTCCATGCGGAGCGAAGGAAGATACTTTGTATCTGACTGAGTGACAATTGGAAATTAGCCAAAAAGATTAAGTTTTATTGCACAAGATATTCTTTTACTACTTACTTTTATAATATCGTTTAATTTTCATTACTTACTTATAAATTTACTTAAATACAGTATCATGACATTATTCGAACGTCTCACACTTGCCGCGCAGGGTATGCCCCAGCGTCTCGTGCTCCCTGAGTCTAAAGAGCCTCGCACTCTGCAGGCTGCTGATCAGATTATTGAAAAGAAAATCGCTAATGTATTCCTTATCGGTCATAAAGATGAAATCATCGCTGAGGCCGACAAACTCAATCTCAAGCATATCGCTGAGGCTACATTCATTAATCCTGACGATGAAGCCTTTACTGAGAAGTATGCTCTTCTCTTTCACGAATTGCGCAAGAAAAAGGGCGTGACTCTTGAGATGGCTCGCGAGCAGGTTAAGAACCCGCTTTACCTCGGGTGCCTTATGATCAAGGGTGAGGATGCAGATTGTATGGTAGCAGGTGCGCTTAGTCCTACTTCTCATGTACTCCGCGCCGCTTTCCAGGTTCTCAAGACAAAGCCCGGCATTTCGGTTGTATCAGGTGCCTTCATCATGCTCCTCCCCGAAGGTGTACCTTACGGTCAGGATAGCATGTTGGTTTTTGCAGACTGCGCTGTAGTGCCTGATCCTACCAGCGAAGAACTTGCACAGATCGCAGTTGAGACCGCCAAGACCACCAAGAATATCGCAGGTCTTGATCCGGTTGTGGCTATGCTTAGTTTCTCAACCTGGGGTTCCGCTTCTCACGAACGTGTTGATAAGGTGCGCAATGCCGTTGAGATCGCCAGACAGATGGATCCGGCGCTTAAGATCGACGGTGAACTCCAGAGCGATGCCGCTATTGTACCCGAAGTTGCTGCTAAAAAGGCTCCGGGCAGCGAGGTGGCAGGACACGCCAATACTCTTATATTCCCCTCTCTCGAAGTAGGCAATATCGCATATAAACTCGTACAGCGTCTGGCAGGTGCCGGTGCTGTCGGCCCGATTCTTCAAGGTCTCGCCGCTCCGGTCAATGACCTGTCGCGCGGTGCTACCGTAGAGGATATCGTCAATACTATCATCGTGACCTGTAATCAGGCTATCGGTGAGAAAAACGCAAAATAATATTTCAGAATAATATTTCAGAATAATATTTCAGATAAAAAAAATGAAGATTCTTGTTCTTAACTGCGGCTCAAGCAGTGTTAAATATAAACTCATTGATTCTGATACCAAGGGTGTTCTTGCCGAGGGTGGTGTAGAAAAGATCGGGCTCCCGGATTCTTTTCTCAAGTTCAAGCGTCCCGACGGCTCCAAGGAGACTATCGTGGTTGATATGCCGGATGCCAAAGAGGCTGTGCGCCAGGTACTGAATGTTCTCACCGACCCCAAAGAGGGTGTGATCAAGAGTTTTGACGAGATCGGTGCTGTAGGTCACCGTATCGTACACGGTATGGAGAAGTTCAACAAATCAGTACTCATCACTCCCGAGGTTATCGAGAAAGTCAAGGAGTGCTATCCTGTAGCACCGCTTCATAACCCGGCTAATGTAACCGGTATCGAGGCTGTGACCGACATTCTCCCCAATGTGCCGCAGGTAGGTGTCTTTGACACTGCATTTCACCAGACCATGCCCGCCAAAGCATACATGTATGCCCTCCCCTATTGGGCATACGAGAAATACGGTGTGCGCCGCTACGGTTTCCACGGCACATCTCACCGTTATGTATCACGCCGTGCTTGCGAATTTCTCGGAGTACCTTACGAGAAACAGCGCATCATAACCTGCCACATCGGTAATGGCGCTTCTATAACCGCTATCAAGGATGGTATCTCTGTCGACACCTCTATGGGTCTGACTCCCACCGAAGGTCTGATGATGGGTACCCGTGTAGGTGATGTGGATCCGGGTGCGCTCGTTTACCTTATGGAGCGTCTGAATCTTGATGCCGCAGGGGTGATGAAACTCATCAACAAGGAGAGCGGTGTGGCCGGAGTATCGGAGATTTCAAGCGATATGCGCGATATCGAGGCTGCTGTAGAGCGTGGCGAAGAAAAGGCCGTACTCGCTCTGGATATGTATGAGTATCGCATACTTAAATACATCGGTGCATACGTGGCAGTGCTCGGTGGTGTGGATGTAATCGTATTTACCGGAGGTGTAGGTGAGAATCAGACCGGCACCCGCGAGGTAATATGCAAGCATCTCGAATACCTCGGTGTTACATTTAATGCTGAGGCTAATAAGGTACGCGGTGAGGAGATCGAGATCTCAGGCAAGGACTCAAAAGTCAAAGTAGTGGTTATCCCCACCGATGAGGAGATGATGATCGCCCGCGACACCGCTGAGATAGTCAGCAATCTCTAAGTGTATTCTTTCTCTAATAGTATAAGTAAGTATGCTGACAGAAATTATCTGGAATGCAGACCCCATATTATTCTCATTAGGACCCATATCAGTTCGCTGGTATGGGCTCTGCTTCGCTATAGGCTTTCTTATTGGCTATCAGATAGTAGCAGCGATGTTTAAACACGAGGGTGCCCCGGAGAGTTGGCTCGGCATACTCCTGACTTTCCTGGTAATCGGCACTATTGTAGGTGCGCGTCTGGGTCATGTATTCTTTTACGAGTGGGATTATTATTCGGCTCACCCCTCCGAGATTCTTAAGATATGGAATGGGGGGCTGGCCAGCCACGGAGGTACTATCGGCAATATAATCGGACTCTTTATTTTCTCATGGACCGTAAGTAAGAAACCTGCTTCCTGGGTCTTTGACAAGGTTGTAGTGCCGGTTGCGCTTGTCGCGGCTCTGATACGTTTCGGCAATCTGATGAATAGTGAGATTTACGGCGCGTACACATCTCTGCCGTGGGGATTTATATTTGTGCGCAATGGCGAGACCCTTCCCGCTCACCCCACTCAACTCTATGAGGGGGGATGCTATCTGCTTCTGTTCGGATTACTGATGTGGATGTACTGGAAGAGAAATGCCGAAGAGCGACCGTGGTTGCTCACCGGCGTATTCTTTCTGGTTACTTTCGCCTCAAGATTCTTTATAGAATATCTTAAAAATGTGCAGGTCGTTTCGGAATTTGAGATGATCGAAAAATACGGTATGAATTTAGGTCAGATGCTCAGCATCCCCTTTATTCTGCTCGGTATCGGGCTGATCATCTACGCTCTCGTGCGACCGCGACAGCACTGGACCTTCCCTAATCGGTTTGCTACCGAGGAGAAGAAGAAGTGACAGCGCAGATTATCTCCTCCCACTTATCCACTATACCAGCCGGGTCATATTTTTCTCTATTCTCCTCCGCATTACGACTCATTCTATCTAACTCTTCAGGGGATTGCATCAACCGATGCAGTCCCCTTATAAATTTATCCTCCTCAAATGGTGGTATCAGCAATCCGTCTTTACCGTTTTCTATAAGATGCGATGCCGTCGCAAAAGAGTTGTATATTATAGGCACACACCCCGACAACTGAGCCTCGGCTACTACCAGACCCATACCTTCATGGTCAGAAGTAAGTAGTAATATCTTACTCGCATACATCATCTCTCGCGGTCGGGATATATAACCCCGGAAATTAACCCTCTCTATCCCTCTCTTTCTCACATACCTTTTATATCTCTTCATATCAGGCCCGTCACCTATCAGGTCAAGTTCCCAATCGGGAAATAAAGGCGCAGTCCGCTCCCATATCCGGAGCACTCTCGATACGCGCTTCTGATTCTCCCGAATCCTGCCGCAATATATTATTCTGTTCTCCCTCTTTGCAAACCCGCCTGCAGTCCTATACATATCCTCCTTAACATCCTCTTTTACATCCTCCTGCACATCCTCCTGCACCTCCTCCTGCACCACGCCTTCCAGTGGAATGTATTCTACAAAATTAGGGATACATACCACCTTGGAGTGGCCTTGATGCCCGCATGACTTATCTGTGAGGGAGTTTAAAAATTCAGAACCGGCTATCTCATAAATATTCTCTATAAATTCAGGCGATAAAACCACCATTATATCGCTGCATTGTAACACCCTGCGTATATCCCTTACATATCGCTTCTGATTTCTGATACAGTATAAGGGCCAGAATATAGATTTTATCAATCTCTTATACCGAACCCCTTCATTCTCAGCCCTCGGTCTGTGATAGGTCACACGTGGCATACCATGATATACCTGTATGACAGGTATATGCGTTTGCTCCCTCACTATCTCCAATACATCTGTCACCGGTGATGACACAAGCGACTCGTTGATGATTATATCCACCCTCTCTTGATGTAAATACTCTATAAGTTTTTGAGCCTCCTCGCTACGGTCTTTCCAATTTCCGGTATAATGCAATGTTATCAGATCGCTTAGAGGAATATTTACCTCACTCTGCGTAGGTTTAGCGGCATAAATGGTGACCCGATGACCGCGCTCCGCTAATTTTCCGGCCACTCCGGCCGTAATTTTCTCCATACCGCCGAGTATCGGAAATTCGGGTAACAGAAAGAGTATATGCTTTGGTTTCATAAGCCGCTGATATAATTTTGCAAAAGATGAGTAAGAGAGAGTAACATGATTATATAAATACTGATATGATTATATAAAGAGATACAAATATAATTACAAGAGGTGATTTCACAAAATCAATTTTGATAGTAGGAGGAAAAGCGTTAATTTTGTATGACATGACAGATGCCCTTTATCATATCATCGCTATCTGCGTTGCAGCATTTGCTGTAATCAGAGGTTATCGATGCGGCCTTACCGGATTGGTGACTTCTGTACTCGGTATGGCTTTCGGCATAGTTTGCGCACATATCTTTATGGATGCCTCGACAGACATTGCCTCATCTGTTCTCCCCGCTTTTTTGGTTGAGAGAGGGGGAAAATACCTCGCCAGCAACCTCGGTGCCGGGGTGGTATTTGCTGTGGTTTATGCCATTTTCGATACCATCACCGCTATTATTCGCAAGGCTGTGGCAGACATGGGGAGCGGATTGCTTGACTCTCTGTTAGGAGTTTTTTTCTGTCTGGTCAATTATTTATTGCAACTATCTATAGTCTATAATATTCTTGTGGGCTTCAATCCGGAGTCGGCTCTGATGCGTCATGGCAAATCTGACGATGGCAATATTATTGAGGCAGTATTATGGATAGCCCCCGCATGTCTTGGGTCGGAAAGTTTTGATGAGTTTGCCCACGAGGAGCAACTTCGCGCCGCAAAGTGCATCTCTGCCAACTATCCGGCACCCGAAGGCGTTTCTAATATATGCAATGATGTCGCGCGATACGCTGACATATTATAAAACCGTAAAATTTAAAATAGAACATCATATCATGCTAAAGGTAAGCGATCTGCACGCCGAGATAAACGGCAAGGAGATTCTCAAAGGTATCAATCTCGAGGTGCGTCCGGGTGAGGTGCACGCTATTATGGGTCCGAATGGCTCCGGCAAATCCACTCTCTCTATGGTTCTTGCCGGTAATCCGGCTTATACAGTAACATCAGGCAGCGCCGAATTTTATGGCAAGGATCTTCTCGCTATGGCACCTGAGATAAGGAGCCATGAGGGGTTATTTCTCGGATTCCAGTATCCGGTGGAGATCCCGGGTGTGTCTATGATGAATTTCATGCGCGCCGCTGTGAATGCCAAAAGAGAATATTTTGGCAAATCTCCTATGAGTGCCGCTGAATTTCTGAAGTTGATGCGCGAGAAACGCGCTATTGTCGAACTCGATAATAAACTCGCTTCGCGTAGCGTCAACGAGGGTTTCTCTGGTGGTGAGAAGAAACGTAACGAGATTTTCCAGATGGCTGTACTCGAACCGAAGTTGTCTATCCTCGATGAGACTGACTCCGGGCTGGATATCGATGCACTGCGCATTGTGGCTGAGGGTGTCAATAAACTGAAAACCGATAATAACGCCACTATAGTAATCACCCACTATCAGCGCCTGCTCGATTACATCAAACCCGACATTATTCACATCCTGTATAAAGGTAAAATCGTGAAGACTGCCGGTCCGGAACTCGCTCTCGAACTTGAGGAGCGCGGTTATGACTGGATTAAAGAGGAACTTGGCGAAAACGTAAACTGATATGGAAGAGGCTCTAAAACAATATATCGACCTTTTTGAGCAAAATCGCGATGCGATTGACTCTCATTCGGCACCCTTGCTGAATGAATGCCGCCCGGTTGCCTGCGATATTCTCAAGAAGTTGCATCTCCCCCGCTTAGGGAGTGAAAATTATGAAATCACTGACCTTCCTAAGATTCTGGGCCATAATTACGGTCTGAATATCAATCGCATCCCTCTCAGGGTTAATCCGGCCGAAAGTTTTCATTGCGGTGTGCCTCGCATGACCACCTCGCTTTATATGCTGGTCAATGATACTTTTGTGTCTCGTCCGGAGGCTGTAGATACTCTGCCGGCCGGTGTGGAGATTGGTTCCTTGGCTCAGTTTGCCACTACCGATTGCAATACCGTCAGACAGTATTACAACCGTCTGGCAGATCCTTATAATCCTGTTGTCGCACTTTCCACCCTCCTCTGTCAGGATGGCTTGTGGATACGTATTCCGGCAGGAGTTAAAATCGAGCGCCCGCTGCAACTCGTAAACCTTCTCGGTGGTGCTGAAAATCTTATGACCGTAAGGCGCATCGTTATTGTGGCTGAGGCAGATTCGGAAGCAAAACTTCTGGTGTGTGATCACACCTCCACCCCCGATACTCCTCTTATGGCTCTGCAGACCATTGAGATATATGCTGACCGCGGAGCACACTTTGAATATTATGATATGGAGGAGTCTTCCGAATCTACTACCAGACTCTCCACATTATGGGTGGCTCAGAAGTGTGAGTCGAATGTGGTGATCAACGGTATGACCATTTATAACGGCACAACCCGCAATGAGTATCACTGCGCCTTTGCAGAAGAGGGTAGCCGTCTCAGACTCTACGGTATGGGTATCGCTGACCGTGAGCGCCGCATAGACACTTACTCTCGGGTGGATCACGATTTCCCGAAGTGCATAACCGAGGAGTTATTTAAATATTCAGTCGATGATCAGGCGCGTTGCGCATTTACCGGTTTGGTTAAAGTGGCACCGGGTGCCGAGAAAACAGAGGCTTACCAGAGCAACCGAAATATTATCGGCAGTGATGAGGCTCGGATGTTCTCCAAACCTCAACTGGAGATCTATAATGATGATGTGAAATGCTCACACGGTTCGGCTACCGGTCGACTTGATGAGATGCAGATGTTTTATATGCGTACCCGCGGTCTTTCGGAACCTCAGGCCCGCCTCCTGCTCAAGCAGGCGTTTATGGCCGATGTTATCGATTCTGTTGAGATACCGGGTCTGCGCGAACGCCTGACCCAGATGGTGGAGCGCCGGTTTGCCGGTAAATCAGCAGGTTGCCACGATTGCGATTCCGATTGCCCGGCCGTAGGGAAATAAACTTCGGCACACCTACCGATACTCACTTCCACCCGGGGGTATTAACGAGCAAATATACTTACTTAATAATTTGAGTTAACTATGTCTCCACAATTTAAAAATACTGACTATGATGTAATGGCTATCCGCAGCGAGTTTCCATCACTCCAACGATCGGTCAACGGCCATCCGCTTGTATATCTTGACAATACGGCTACATCTCAGACACCCCGCAGGGTGATAGATGCTGTGGAGTCTGTGTATCTCAATCATAAGGCCAATGTACACCGGGGAGTGCATACTCTCTCCCAGGAGGCTACCGAACTTCAGGAACATACCCGTCGTGAAGTGGTCCGTTATATCAACGCGCGCTCTGTCAAAGAGGTTATCTTCACCCGCGGTGCTACCGAGGCTATAAACCTTGTGGCTGCTTCTTTCGGACAATCTTTTCCCGCCGGAGGGGAGATTATCCTTACCGTAATGGAGCATCATGCTAATATAGTACCTTGGCAACTTCTTTGCAAACATCGTAACCTCTCGATTAAGGTAGTCGACATAAATGACCGCGGTGAGTTGGATCTCGACCAATATCGCTCGCTCTTTAACGAGCGTACTGTCATGGCAGCATTTACGCATGTGTCTAACGTTTTAGGCACCATAAATCCCGTCGAGGAGATGGTAAGCATCGCCCACTCGCATGGAGTGCCGGTGCTGGTTGACGGCGCGCAGGCTTCCCCTCATCTCTCTCTCGATATGCAAGCCCTCGATTGCGATTTTTATGTTTTCTCTTCGCATAAGATGTACGGTCCGGCAGGTATAGGAGTACTTTACGGTAAAGAGGAATTGCTCGAAAAGATGCCCCCTTATCAAGGTGGGGGTGAGATGATCGCCCATGTATCTTTTGATGGTACTACATACGCTGATCTCCCTTTTAAATTTGAAGCCGGCACACCTGATTTTGTAGGTATCGCCGCCTTTAGCAAGTGCTTTGAGTTTATTGAAGAGTACGGTCTCGCCGCTATAGAATCTCATGAGGATCATCTGCTCCGGTTGGCTACCGATATGCTCCGCGACCGTATACCCGGTATCAGGATATTCGGAGAGGCCGCTCACAAGAGTGCAGTCCTGTCATTTCTGATAGGAAATGAACACCCGTATGATGTCGGTATGCTCCTCGACGGGCTGGGTATCGCCGTGCGCACAGGTCATCATTGCGCCCAACCTCTTATGGAGCGTTTAGGCATCCCCGGCACGGTCAGAGCCTCTTTTGCCGCTTATAATACCGAGGAGGAAGTGGAGACTTTCGTGCGCGCTGTCGAAAGAGTTAATATGATGCTTTCATGAGAGATAACTTTATAAGAAAAGTTCTGACCACTATCGCCTCTCCGGTGGCTAAATTACTGCATTCCACCGGTTTGCTGACTCCCGGCATTATTATTAAAGTTGACGGGGGTATCTCCTCACAGATGCATCACTATATTGCAGGTGAGATACTCCGTGAGAACAGCGACCCCAATCTGGTCTACGATCTGGTTTGGTTTAAGGAGTGCGGGAAGGATATCGATGGTATTCAGGTCAGAAATTTTGACTTGCTTAATCTTTTTCCGGACCTGAAAGTACCCACGCGCATCAACCCCCTTAAATTACGGCTTTACCGCTTGCTGTATACCTATACTCCTGATTGGCAAAACAGTAAGTTTAGTTGGAAGAAACTTCAACCCCCGCTTTACATCTCCGGCTACCTGCCGGGCGATAAGGATTTCTTTCATGATATGTCTCGTATTTTCAAGTGTAACCCCGTAAACCTCTCTGACTGTGATTTACATTTGGCTGATTTAATCGAAAACGAGGAGCAGAGTGTAGGAATCCATGTACGCCGGGGTGACTTGACACGATATTTACCTTCTTACGGTGCTCCCGCTTCAAAAGAGTATTTCATCAGGGCTATCGAGTTTTTAAGAGAGAAATACAGTGGTGAGAATCTTAAATTCTTTATATTCAGCGATGAGCCTGACTGGGTTAAAGAGGAGTTGCTCCCTGCTCTCCCTCAGGGCGAGTATCTTGTTCAGGATCAAAATGATGCATCTAAAGGGTATGTGGATTTATGGTTGCTCTCAAGGTGTAAACATAAAATATCCTCAGCCGGCAGTTTCGGTAAATATGCTTACCTGCTTAACCGTGCGGATGGATGCCTCATAATACCGGACTGTAAGGAGTCGCACCATTGGAAGGAGAAAATACCTGAAGCGATAATGATACCAAATTAATCGCATTGTTTTAAAAGTCACATTATAGGAGGTAACATGAGCAGGTTGTCAACATTTGCAGCAATTGTAAGTAAGTTGCAGGATCTTAAGATCTCGCTGCTCTTTATCGTTGTGGCAATACTGCTCATATTTGTATCTCGTTGGGCTTACAACGAATTTATGACCTCTCCACCCTATATCGATCCGGAGGAATTTCCGGTAAGGGGGATTGACGTGTCGGCTCACAACGGCATGATGAATCTGGATGCGGCCGCGGCCGACGGAATTGATTTTATCTTCATCAAAGCCTCTGAGGGTGATACCTTTAAAGATAAGAATTTCCGTATCAATTATGATAAGGCCTCGCATGCCGGACTGAAAATCGGGGCTTACCATTATTTTCGATTTGATGTAGGTGGTGTGGCTCAGGCCAAGAATCTGATTAAAGCGATCGGTAATCGTCATCTCGACTTGGGTGTAGCCATAGATGTTGAGGAGAGCAACAACGCCGCAGGTGTTGATTCGTTGCAGATTTCACGCCGTCTCGAAGCGATGGTGCAGTATCTCAACATATCAGGCTACAGAGTTACTTTTTATTGCACCCGTGCGGGATATTATCAATACATACGTGACACGGCACCCGGTGCTTGCCTCTGGATATGTTCGTTAAATTCCTCACCTATCGATGCAGAGTGGACTTTCCGCCAGTATTATCACCGAGGTCGCGTCAAAGGGATAAGAGGTGATGTAGACCTTGATGTATTCTGCGGCTCCCGTCGCGAATGGGATAATTACCTGCAAGGAGCGCAATGGCCCTACGACACCCCATAGACCCCGGCACTTGTTATGGCTCGCCTGAGTATAGTGCTACGAACAGTACGCCAGTTCTCATCCCACCGTAAGAAAACCGATTTTAGGATATGACGGAGAAGAACTGAGGTTTTGCCGCAGGCGTACGGAACTTTTTCATTATCACCCTTCGGGTTGAGATGGTTTCGTAACGGGTCTTGCGTAAGCCGCCTGCAGAGCAGGCATTCAGCATAGGCACGTATCAGCAAAAATCTATCGATTTTTGCTGGTGCGTGTACCCGCGTAGCCCCACCACACATCCACGTGCCGCGTTAGCGGTACTTCTTAAAACGGGGATAATGTCTAAGGAGTGTAAAACGGTGATGGTGTTTAAGGGGGTGTTTGCGGGGCGTTGAAGTACCGCTAACGCGGCACATTAATCGAGGGGAGGCATAGGGGTACACGCACCAGCAAAAATCAAAGATTTTTGCTGATACGTGCCTATGCTGAAATCCCGCTACGCGGGATGTTGCACCACGATACATGTTTCGGGTGTTATTTTTACAATTGTAACCGACTTTTGTACTTGACCCCTAAAATCATTTAACAGCAAACACACTCTAAGGTCTTAATTAGTGTTAATCAGGCAATATTTATATATCCGGGGCGTTACATTTATGGTAGAAAAGACTTTATACTAATCAGACATCGCTGTGAAATTTAAAAATATAAATAAAATCAATCTGTTTCCATTGTTATTTGCCGCGCTCTTTTTATTATCGGCTATCGGCTCTGTGAGCGCTCTCTCCGGGAGTACTCCGGGACTTACACGCACCGACGATAGCAACGCCGATGACATTTGGGCAGAGCGTTATGCCGCTCAGTCTCAATTGGCTGAGGGAAAATGGGTAAGAGTCAAGATTGGCCGTACGGGTATGCAGTTTGTAAGCGCTGCCACTCTGCGCAATCTTGGATTTTCCGACCCCTCTAAGGTTAATGCCTACGGGTTCGGCGGGAGAATTATCCCCGAAAATCTTACCCCCACCGAGCCGGATGATCTCCCCCTGGGGCCCACCCGGGACGCCCCGGCGGGGTGGGGGTGGTTGGGGTTGGGCCAGTTGCGCGGGGAGAGGAC
>CAMWNR010000004.1 GCA_947175665.1 uncultured Porphyromonadaceae bacterium | reverse complement strand
CATTGAAATTAGTCAAGAATCCTGATATTGCCGCTACCTAAGGTAGCGGCAATATCAGGATTCTTGACTAATTTCAATGTCATATCCCCAAGTTTCTCGCGCTTTAATTTCGTAAGTGATGCTTCGGCAGGTGCATAATCAGCAACAGCCGCTGCAAGTATCACTATATCGGCATCGGCAAATTCCTGCTTCATTACACTCAGCATTTCTCGGGCACTTTTCACATCGATTCTTCTTACCCCCTCTTCTATACTTAAACGTGGATCGACCGGGCCGGCCACCAATACCACTTCCGCCCCCCTTTTTGCGGCCTCATGCGCTATTGCGAAACCCATTTTACCCGATGAATAATTACCGATAAATCTCACAGGATCAATATTCTCGTAGGTCGGACCGGCACTGATAAGGACCTTCTTTCCTGCCAAATCCTTTTCTACGGAGAGGCCGGCAAAGTATGCTTCTGCTGCTCTCACTATCCCTTCCGGTTCTTCCATTCTACCTTTACCCATCAAACCGGAGGCCAAAAATCCGGCTTGAGGTTCGACGATGATTACGCCATCCTCTCTCAACTGCTTAACATTACGTTGCGTAGAGGGGTGTGCCCACATATCGAGATCCATTGCCGGTGCGACCATTACCTGCTCTTTTGCCGACAGATAGGTAGTTATAAGCATATTATCCGCAATACCATTTGCCATCTTTCCGATAGTTGAGGCCGTAGCGGGGGCGACTATCATCAGATCTGCCCATAACCCTAAATCTACATGCGAATGCCATTCTCCGGTGTTGGCCGCAAAAAATTCGCTCACTACCGGTTTGCCACTCAAGGCGGCTAACGTAGCCGGGGTAATAAACTCCTTACCGTTAGGAGTTATCACCACTTGTACTTCCGCACCTTTTTTTATTAGAAGTCTCAGCAAATATGCCGATTTGTAGGCGGCAATCCCTCCGGATATACCTAACACAATATGCTTACCTTTTAGTGGCATAATTTATTCGGTCTACAGATAATTTCACTATTTCTTTAAGTACTTATACCTGAGTTGGGTCAAGACATCCTTGGTATTTTTTGGAAATTCACCCTGCATGATCCACGCATAAAATGACGGCTCCACACGCAGTATATACTCTACTGATTTACCTTTATGCTTTCCAAAATTAAATACCGGCACATCATCATCATTCAGTACTATGCGTCCTGCCAGATCAAGATTTCTACCTCCCGACGAAAATTCACTTAGTGAATCCACATCATTTTTAAGATTATCATAGCGTTCTATCTGACTCAGCAGCACCTCCATAGTAGCCTTGGTATCGGCAGAAGCAGAGTGAGCATCGGTGAGTTCTTTGCCACAATAGAAGCGATATGCGGCCACCAGAGTACGCTGCTCCATCTTGTGAAATATGTTCTGAACATCTATAAACTTTCTCGAGGTCAGATCGAAATTCATACCCACTCGCGCAAACTCTTCTACCAATAGCGGCACGTCAAATTTGTTGCTGTTAAATCCTGCGATATCGCAATTATCAAAATATTCATGCATGGATTTTGCCACTTGCCGGAATGTAGGAGCATCTGCCACATCCTCATCAGTAATATGATGGATTGCGGTCGCTCCGGGCGGGATAGGCATCTCGGGATTTATACGCCGAGTTTTCTCTTCATAATTCCCATCCGGAAAGAGTTTTATGATACTGATCTCTACAATGCGGTCACGCATTATATTGGTACCGGTAGTCTCGAGATCAAAAAATATAAGTGGTCTGTCTAATTTCAGATTCATTACTTCATATAATTAGATTATAACCCTTTTTATATACCGCAACAGATATTATTCGATTACCTGCATCGGCATCTGGAGCATCACCACATCTATACCCTCTTCTTTCTCAATCGGACTGAAGAGACCCGGACGGGCGGGATCAGCCAACTCTACCTTCACTTCTTCTCCCTTAAGATTGGCAAGCACTTCGATCATATACTCAGCATTAAAGCCGATTGTCATCGCATTACCTTGATACTCGCAATCGATACGCTCTTCGGCCGAGGTTGCAAAGTCAAGATCCTGAGCACCCATAAGAATTTCGGTAGGCTGGATATTAAACTTAATCAGTTTTACAGCCTGGCTTGCAAAGAGAGCCACTCGGCGCACTGCATTCAGGAATCCCTCACGATTTACTATCAATACAAAGGGATTACTCTCCGGGAATACACGGCGGTAGTTGGGATAATTACCCTTTATCAATCTTGTAGACAGTGTGTAACTACCGAATTTGAAAGTAGCCGACTTATCATCTTTGGTTATCTCTACAGGCACATCCTCTTTAGACAAGAGGGACTTTAATACATTTGCAGGTTTAGCCGGAAGAATGAAATTCTGTACAATTCCGGGAGCCACCGAGGTTATCTCATACTTCACGAGTTTATGAGTATCAGAACTTACAAATGTAATTCTCTCCTCTTCAATATCCCAGTATATACCGGTCATAATCGGGCGGATCATATCTACGCTTGCCGCAAACAATGTGCCTTCAATACCTTCGAGTACTACTTTAGAAGGCAATGTAAAGGTCACTGAATCCTCTTCGTGTTCTTTTTTACGCGGATATTCCGCCGCATCTACACCTGTAAAATTAAAATGACCGTTATTAAAATTGATATCCACCTCTTTGGTAGACTCATTTATATAAAATTTAAGCGGCTGATTGCTGATTTCTTTTACAACTTCAAGCAATCTCTTGGCAAGGATGGCGATTTCTCCCTCACCCTCTACATCCATAATTTCCACAGTTGCCTCCATGACATTTTCCTGGTCACCACCTATGATGGTAAGCGTATTATCCTTGACACGCAATAGGAAATTATCAAGTATTGACATAGCGTTTTTGGCGCTTACGACTTTGCTCACTGCCTGCAACTGAGTCTGCAGAGCCTTGCCTGATACATTAAATTTCATATAAATAAGTAATGAATATTACACGATATTTTATCTTTGATATTTCCCCAATTTAGTCATTTAAACTTTTACGGTAGAGATTCATTTAATTTCAGGCAGATCACAACACTTCAAAACAGAACATTGAGATTCGTAATCAGCAAAATATCGGAAGATACCAAAAGACTGATGAATATTGATCCGTGAGAAATAAAACAGTTTAAACTACCATTTTAATTTCGCAAAAAGTTTAATAGACTTCAATTACAAATTTACAAAATTATCACTCAAAATCAAAGTTAATATCCAATAAATATCAATAAAAAAGTATTTCCATCAAGACAGTCTTACCATCTTGACGGAAATACCAAATTTTATATCCTTTTTAAGTGATACTTCTGATTAAGTAATCAGAGTATTACTCTGCAGCAGGTGCTTCTGTAACCGGAGCCTGCTCTGCAGGTGCGTTCTCGCTTACTACTACAAATGCAACTTCTGTCTCAACTTCCTTATGGAATTTTACAGTTGCTACATACTCACCTACAACTTTTACAGGTTGCTTAACATTGATGATCTTGCGATCTACCTCGTGACCGAGTTTCGCGAGAGCCTCAGCAACCTGAGCAGCACCCACGCTACCATATACAGTGCCGTTAGCACCTGTCTTGGCTGCGATAGTGAGTTTAAGACCTTCGAGGGCTTTAGCGGCTGCTTCTGCCTCTGCCTTAGCGGCAGCGATCTTGTGTGCACGCTGCTTGAGATCCTCCTTCAACTGCTTGAGAGCAGCCTCAGATGCGATGATACATTTTCCTTGGGGAATGAGGTAATTGCGGCCATAACCGTCCTTCACTTCCACAACATCATCTTTATAACCCAATCCGGGGATATTTTCCTTAAGAATAATTTTCATTATACAGTGATTTTTTGAAAGTGAAACAAATTACATCATCAGGTCAGTAACATAGGGAAGAAGTGCCAAGTGACGAGCACGCTTAACTGCCTGTGCTACACGACGCTGGAACTTAAGGCTTGTACCTGTGATACGACGGGGAAGAATCTTACCCTGCTCGTTGAGGAATTTCTTAAGGAACTCAGGATCCTTATAGTCGATATATTTGATACCGCTGCGTTTGAAACGACAGTATTTTTTCTTATTGGTATCCACCATTAACGGTGTAAGATAACGAATTTCGCTGTTGGCTGCCATAATTAAATTTCTGATCAAGCCTCAGCAACTGCCTCGGCGGGTTTTTCACTTGCTTTTTTTGCTCTCAAATTGCGACGCTTTTCTGCATACTCCGCAGCGTATTTGTCAAGACGGAAGGTGAGAAAACGGATCACACGCTCATCACGGCGATATGCCACCTCGAGTTTCTTAACGATTGTAGGCTCTGCCTCAAACTCGAGCAGGCAATAGAAGCCTGTAGATTTTTTCTGGATGGGATACGCGAGTTTGCGGAGGCCCCATTCTTCTTCATTGACAATCTTAGCACCATTCTCTTCGAGAACTGCTTTGAATTTGCCAACCGCTTCCTTCATCTGCTCATCAGACAAAACGGGAGTTAAAATGAAAACGGTTTCGTAACGATTCATATTGCTTTTATTTATTTAATTTATAGCGGTTTTGCAGACATTTCCGCAAAACCGCCACAAAATTACAAAATATTTCTGATTCCTGCAAGATTTACACTCTGTTTAAACTTTTTTATCTTGGGGTTTTCCCTATTTTACTATTATTTAAACAGTTTTTCAATACACTCTTGCAGATTTTGATATATCTTACTCTGCGCTCTCTTCTTTAGTCTCTGTATAGAGATAATCTGTGATCTCTTCCGGACGGAAGTTGCCAATGAAGTCAGCATGTTTTGCTACTTCGGCCTGACCATAGTTTACATATACATGCAGACTCTTACGGAAACTTTCATCACGCTGAGTATCTTCGAGCAGAAGGTATCCCATGATGATATGACCGGCCATCTCCACAAGGCGACGCGCCATGAAATCCTGATAACCTGAATCCTTTACGCCGAGTACGCTCTGCACTGCATTTGCATACTGCTGAGTCATGAATACGAGTGTATTCTTTACACCTTCATCCTCAGGCACTACTTGCTCAGCCTCCATCTCACGGATCTTGTTGAGATATGTACCGGTTGTGACGTGGCGTATTGCTGCTACTACCTGCAATTGCGTAGTACCCTCGTAGATGCTTGTAATACGGGCATCGCGATATACACGCTCACAAGCGTAATCCTTCATAAATCCTGAACCACCGTGTATCTGGATGCAGTCGTATGCATTCTGATTGGCAAATTCAGAGGTCATACCTTTGGCGAGCGGGGTAAAGGCATCAGCGAGTTTGCTGTAATATTTTGCCTCTTTCTTCTCTTCTAAGGTCAGCGGACGCTCTTTTGCGATGTCATCGTAAATCTTGTACATATCTACAAAGCGCGCACATGCATAAAGAAGTGTACGGCTTGCATCAAGTTTCGCTTTCATTACAGAGAGTATCTCGGCCACAGCGGGGAAGTTGATGATAGCCTTACCGAACTGCTCGCGCTCTTTTGCATAACCGAGTGCTTCGCGATAAGCGATCTCGCTCAGACCTACACTCTGTGCAGCGATACCCAGACGGGCACCGTTCATAAGCGCCATTACATATTTGATAAGACCGAGACGCCGACTACCTACGAGTTCTGCAGGTGCATCCTTATAGGTAAGTTCACATGTCGGACTACCCTTGATACCCATCTTATTCTCGATGCGGCGCACATTGACACCACCATTGCGCTTATCATAGATAAACATTGAGAGACCTCTGCCGTCATGACTACCCTCTTCAGAGCGTGCAAGTACAAGATGTATATCAGCGTCACCGTTTGTGATGAATCGTTTAACGCCATTAAGCACCCATGAGCCGTCCTCTTTCTGTGTAGCCTTAAGCATTACACTCTGCAGGTCAGATCCGGCATCGGGTTCTGTGAGGTCCATTGACATTGTCTCACCGGCACATACACGGGGGATATATTTTTCCTTCTGAGCGTCATCAGCAAATTCGTAGATTGTCTCTGCACAGTCCTGCAAACCCCAGAGGTTTTCAAAACCGGCATCAGCACGGCTTACGATATCCGCAGCCATGATATAGGGCGTAATCGGGAAGTTAAGACCACCGAGACGACGGGGCATTGACATACCCATCAATCCTGCCTTACGGGTTGCTTCGAGATTCTTCTGAGTGCCCTCGGCATATATCACACGGTTATTAACCACCTTCGGGCCGTTGTGATCCACATCCTCAGCATTCTCTGCTACAATGTTGCCGCAGATATCACCTACGATTTCCAATACGCGGTCATAATTATCCATTGCATCCTCAAAGTTACGGGGTGCAAAGTCATATTTATCAGCCTCGGCAAAATCGCGCTCTTTAAGAGCCACGATTTTCTTCATCATCGGATGATTAAGATGAAGTCTGAGAGCCGGGTTATCTGTATAGAAATTAGCCATTGTTATATTTTGACGGCCATATAAGCCGCGCCTTTTTTATTTGGAATTCTTTTTGTAATATTTAATAAGTTTCGGAACTACATCCTCCATCTTACCTGTAATCACTACATCAGCGATTTTATTGATGGGCGCATCGGGATCGCTGTTGATCGAGATTATAAGCGATGAGTCCTGCATACCGGCGATGTGCTGAATCTGACCGGAGATACCACAGGCGATATAAAGTTTCGGACGCACTGTCACACCGGTCTGACCGATCTGACGGTCATGGTCGATCCAGCCTGCATCAACCGCTGCGCGGCTTGCTCCTAACTCACCACCGAGGGTGTCCGCAAGTTTCTCGAGCAGTTCGAAATTTTCTTTGCTTCCTACTCCGTAACCGCCGGCCACGATGATGGGACTACCTTTAAGATTAACTTTGGATTTCTCCACATGGCGATCTATAATGTCGATGACATAATCTTCAGGCTTGGTATAGTTCTCAGCCTTCAGATCAACCACCTTGCCTGAGTAGTTGCTATCCTTAACCTCTTTTTTCATCACACCCTCACGTACAGTAGCCATCTGCGGACGACAATCAGGATTTACGATTGTAGCCACAATGTTACCACCGAATGCGGGACGTATCTGATACAGAAGATCTTTATACTCTTTACCGGTCTTGGCATCGGTATAGTCACCGATTTCGAGTGATGTACAGTCGGCGGTCAGTCCGCTGTGAAGAGCACTACTTACACGGGGACCAAGGTCTCTACCTATAGAAGTCGCACCCATAAAGGCAATTCTGGGTTCTATCTCTTTGAATAGATTGATGAGAATAGAAGAATGAGGGAGCGAAGTATAGGGATAAAGACGCTTGTCTTCAACCTTATATACGGTGTCAACACCGTAAGGGAAAATCTGCTTCTCAATATCTTTGAGGTTGTCGCCTGCTACTACGGCTTCGAGTTTAATACCGAGTTTATCGGCAAGTTGACGACCCTTGGTGAGTAGTTCGAGACTCACGTCGGCTACTTTGCCATCTTCGTATTCACAATATACGATAAGATTATTCTTGTCTGCCATTTTTTCTTACGATTTTTTAGCCGATAGTATGGTTGGCGATTAATTCTACGATCAGGCCTTCGAGAGCCTCATCTGTATTTTCTACCTTACGCGCTTCCTTAGCGGTAAATACTACATTTTCGATACCTTTTACCTTAGTGGGCGAACCGGCAAGACCGCATTGGCTCAGGTCTGCGCCTACATATTCGCAGTTCCACTCACCGATCTGGAGATCAGGACGCGCCTCTACAAAGGCTTTCTTAGCCTCATCTGCAGCCACCTCGCTGGGAACCGCTGCATTCTTATATTTCATCACCGCTTTAGCGTTGCGCGGACGGCACTCCTCGGCCGAACCGTTTACGGTGATTACTACCGGATACGGTGCCTCTACAGTCTCTACTCCGCTCTCTATGCGACGCTTTACTGTAACCTTACCATTCTCTGCTTTGAGTATATCTTCGGCGTATGTAACCTGCGGCAAACCGAGTTTTTCGGCTACCTGAGGACCTACCTGTGCTGTATCACCATCAATAGCCTGACGACCACCAAGGATGAGATCATATTCTCCGATCTTCTTGATTGCAGCACTAAGAGCATAACTTGTAGCCAAAGTATCGGCTCCCGCAAATGCGCGGTCGCTCAACACTATACCCTTGTCAGCACCTCGATACAAACCTTCGCGGATCACCTCAGCCGCACGAGCCGGGCCCATAGTCAGAAGAGTTACCTTTGTGCCGGGATACATCTCTTTTAATTTCAACGCTTGCTCCAATGCATTAAGGTCTTCCGGATTAAAAATTGCCGGGAGAGCAGCACGATTTACAGTGCCGTCTGCCTTCATCGCATCTTTGCCGACATTGCGGGTATCAGGCACCTGCTTTGCCAGTACAATGATATTCAAACTCATTTCTTTATTTAGTTGTTTATTGTTTTTCCTGATTTTTTGTAAACCCTATATCGTTTCCGCCTTCATTATACTTATTCTAAATACCTGAAATATACTCAGACGAAATACTAAAAAAAGGGTATTCCGTGCAAATTTAAAAAATTTTCACGGAATACCACCTATATTTTACATTTTTTTTGATTATTTTTCACTCCGTCCCCAGCGACTTGTATAGGCGTGACAGCAGATTAACCATCTCAAGGTGTTCTTTTTGTACCTCTTTTTCAGCAACTGTTATCCGGCTACCAAGTTCACTGCTTCCGTGTTTGGCATACTCTTTTCTCATCATTGCCAGTTCCTTTACTTTTTTCTCGTAGTTTCGGTTGCGCACTACATACTCATCTACCAGTGCTTTCTGTGTATTACCCTTCACATCATCTGCCGAGTATATATATTTCCCCTTACCCAGAGGTATGCGACACTCTTCTCTGCGCGGCTTCTGCCCGGGCTGAATCTTTCTAATCTCAGCGGCAAGCGCCTCATACTTTCTGGCTATTGCCTGAGGGTCGATAGCACCCTCTTCTTCATCAGAGGTATCGGCCTCTTCATCTTCTTCGTCTTCATCCCCGTCTGCACCGTAATTACTTATCGGCATCCAGGTATCCCGTATATTATCGAGTCGTGAGCGCTTGCGTTTTTCTTCGTCAGAGGCATCTATATTCTTTCGGTCTCCGGTCCACTCAAACAGATATAGCACTATCTTATCGTCAGGGAGGTAATGCCTGTCAGTGGCCCACCACCCTACTCCATTCTCCTCATCTATAGCCAGGAGATATTCGTCGCCATACGAATTAAACGGTATACCGAGATTTACCGGCTGAAGATATTCTCCGGTTTGGGGGTCTCGGGTGGCCATAAATATATCATAGCCTCCCATACTCCCTTCGCCGTTTGATACATAGTATAAGGTTGTGCCGTCGGCCGAGAGAAATGGATTTATGGCATCTCCTCCGTTTCCAAGAAATTCCGGTGTCATAACCGGATCGGAGAGAGTGCCGTCTGTAAGCACATTTGCCTCAAATATCCTCATCAGTCCGCTCTCTTCATCTTCTGCACTCCACATTATTATATCTCCGGATTCGGATATATATCCTGTCGGTCCGATCTGAACGCCGTCTTTTTCGATAGGTAAGGTTGAGGCATCCACCACCCGGCCGGCTGTGAGAGGTAATCGGAGATATTTGTAAAAAGTATCTTTATCCACTTCTACCTCATCTATCACCGCCAACTCTCTGACTCTGTCAAAAAGTATCTTTCCCTCTCTGAGCGCTGCTTCCTCATCTTCGATTACAGGATCAACAGTCTGACGAGCCTTCTTTTTAAGTGTACGATATTCCGAATAGTGTTTTTGCGCTGCAGGGAAATCATATTCAAGCATCGAGAGGCGTCCTAAATATAGCGCTGCATCAGCATCTCCGCGTTTGCGGTTCTCTTCAAACAATACCTTGGAGTCTGCTCGCATCCCTCTGGTATAATACATATCTTCCGCCTCGTCTGCCCGGAGGGGGTTTCCGATACCTGTACAAATGATGAAGGCGCCCGCTATCAGGGGTGCCTTTATCAAATACTGTTTCTGGAGTTTTGTCATGAGTAATTTTTTGTGGGTGGGAATTTTAAAGTTCCTCATTCGGAACCGCTATCTCTTCTGCGGCATCTTCTCCCTGATCCTGATCTTCTTTGGGGAGTGTCATTCGCAGCATGAGATAACCGAGTATACCTGCGATAATCGAACCTGAGAGGATACCGAGTTTTGCCTCATTGAGCATTAGCACCTGTTCGGGTGTTTTAAAACTCAAACCTGCTATAAAGAGGGAGACGGTAAACCCGATACCGCCAAGCATTGAGATTGAAGCCATTCTCTTCCAGTTTCCTCCTTTAGGCATAGGCGCTACCTTCGCTTTTATTGCCACCCATGAGAAACTGAGTATTCCGAGGAATTTACCTAACACAAGACCGCAGATGATTGCGAGACTAACTCCTGATACCACATCCTTTGGTGCCATATCTCCGAAGAAGATACCGGCATTTGCAAATGCGAATAGTGGAAGGATAAAGTAGTTTACCAGCGGATTAAGTGTATCTTCGAGGTCCTGAAGTGGAGAGATCACCTTATCAGATGCTGATTCGATCTGCTTGAGCCAGTCCATTTGCTGATGACTCAGTATTGTACGGCTCTCAAGTGCCACCTCATCTTCTTTTGAGAAATGCGAAATATTTTCGCGTATATTCTTAATAAATCCTTGCGGAGCATAAACAGGCTTGGCCGGAATTGTAAATGCTATCAGCACTCCTGCGATTGTGGGATGAATACCTGCGTTAAGGAACAGGAACCATACCGCGCACCCGAACAGAAGATAAAACATCTTGGATTGTATCTTAAGCCATGCGCCTCCGGCTATAAGTATACATAATATTACCGCCGCCGCAATCAGCATCCAGTAGTTGATCTGCGATGTATAGAATATCGCTATCACGAGGATACCACCTATATCATCCACTACGGCTAATGTAGTGAGAAATATCTTCAGACCGATTGGCACTCTCTTGCCAAGCATAGATAGCACACCGAGCGAAAATGCGATATCGGTAGCCATAGGTATAGCCATACCTGCCTCGTAAGGTGTCTCTTTTGCCAAGAGGTAATATATAACTACGGGGACAATCATACCACCGCAGGCTCCGATAATCGGGAGCAACGCCTTACGGAATGATGACAATTCACCTACCAGCACCTCCCGCTTGATTTCCAGTCCGACACTGAAGAAGAATATTGCCATTAAAGCATCATTTACAAATGCTCCTAACGACATAGGGTGGCCGAGATGTGAGAAAAGATTGAAACTGCCGAGTTGAAGACGCACCTCATTGTTCCATAAATTCTCATACCAATCGTGAAATATCGGTATATTGACTACCAATAGTGCCAATACGGTCGCAACCATCAGGGCGTTACCACCGTTTGCAAGATTTTTTAGCGTCTTGCGCGCTGTATACATCACTGACGACATATTAATTAAGATGATTTATTAAGTCTCTTTTTAAGGTTTGATTCTTTGGCTGACAGTATACTGCAATGCGTCAATCAAGTTTAAGCACGGCGAGAAATGCTTTTTGCGGCACTTCGACCGATCCGATCTGCTTCATACGCTTCTTACCCTGCTTCTGCTTTTCGAGTAGTTTTCGCTTACGGGAAATATCACCACCATAACATTTGGCCGTAACATCCTTACGTACAGCCTTGATGGTCTCTCTCGCTATAATTTTGGCTCCAATGGCTGCCTGAATGGCAATATCAAATTGCTGACGCGGTATCAGTTCTTTGAGTTTTTCACACATTCTTCTGCCGAATCTTACTGCATTATCCGCATGTGTAAGGGTTGACAGAGCATCTACACTCTCCCCGTTAAGCAGTATGTCGAGTTTTACCAGTTTGGATTCTCTAAACCCGTTTAGATGATAATCAAATGATGCATACCCTTTTGAGATTGATTTCAATTTATCATAAAAATCGATTACAATCTCACCTAAGGGGAGATCAAATGTTATCTCCATACGATTGCCTGATATATACTCCTGCTTTACGAGTTCGCCGCGCTTACCTAAACACAGGGTCATGATAGGTCCGATATATTCGGCCTGAGTTATGATAGTAGAGCGGATATATGGCTCTTCGATATGGTCTATCAGCGTTGGCTCCGGGAGACCGCTCGGATTGTGCACCTCTACCGGTGGGTTACCTTTTTTGTCAAATACCAGATAACTAACATTCGGCACAGTAGTGATTACCTCCATACCAAATTCGCGGCTCAATCGCTCCTGTACTATCTCCATGTGGAGCAAACCGAGAAATCCGCATCGGAATCCGAATCCGAGAGCCGCCGATGATTCGGGCTGAAATGTCAGGGAGGCGTCATTTAACTGCAATTTTTCGAGTGAGGCTCTAAGATTCTCAAAGTCTTCGGCATCAATAGGATATACGCCAGCAAACACCATCGGTTTTACCTCTTCAAATCCTTCGATGGCTTCTTTACAGGGATTAGCCACCTGCGTGATTGTATCACCGACTTTTACTTCTTTTGAGGTCTTTATGCCGGATATTATATACCCTACATTTCCAGCGCAAATCTCCTTCTTGGGAACCATATCGAGTTTGAGTACTCCTACCTCATCGGCATGATACTCCTTTCCGGTCGCCACGAATTTTACGAAATCATCCTTCTTCAATTTTCCGTTGAGTACCTTATAATATGCTATGATACCGCGAAAAGGATTAAAGACAGAATCGAAAATCAACGCCTGAAGCGGAGCATTCTCATCACCTTTGGGTGCCGGCACCCGTGCCACAATAGCCTGCAATATCTCGTCTACACCCATACCGGTTTTGCCCGATGCCCGGATAATCTCTTCTCTATCGCAACCTAATAGATCTACTATCTGATCTTCCACTTCGTCAGGATTGGCGCTGTCGAGATCACATTTGTTTATTACAGGTATGATTTCGAGATTATTATCTATAGCCATATATAGATTGGATATAGTCTGCGCCTGAATACCTTGTGAGGCGTCTACTATCAGCAACGCGCCTTCGCAGGCGGCTATCGAACGTGAAACCTCGTATGAGAAGTCTACATGTCCCGGAGTGTCAATAAGGTTTAGCACATAGTGCTCGCCATCTTGAGTATAATCCATCTGTATGGCATGAGACTTGATAGTTATACCTCGCTCGCGCTCCAGATCCATATCATCAAGCACCTGGGCTTCCATATCCTTTGCTGATATTGTATTGGTTCGCTCCAGAAGCCTGTCGGCCAGAGTTGATTTACCGTGGTCGATATGGGCAATAATACAAAAATTTCTTATGTTCTTCATTTAATGATTCTAATTATTACACCGTTATCCTATATGCCCTAT
This sequence comes from uncultured Porphyromonadaceae bacterium, assembly GCA_947175665.1. GTDB lineage: Bacteria > Bacteroidota > Bacteroidia > Bacteroidales > Muribaculaceae > Lepagella. The sequence continues at coordinate 36,625 of CAMWNR010000004.1, read as the reverse complement.
CCCCTATTTTTGCAAAATTAATAAAATATTTCGCAATAATTGTTTGATTCGCTAAAAATTAGACCCCAACCCACAAGAAATGTTAATGCCAGGGCAGTATATTTTCGAGAGAATTTTGTCAATCTCAGAGGGAGCAATGCGAGCATTGTGACCGGAGAGATTGGCAAAATTCACCGGAAAGATGCTGCCCTGGCATTAACATTTCTTGTGGGTTGGGGTCTAACTTTTCTCCTGTTTATTCTTGGCTCCCGTCTTCACATTTTTGATCCCAACCCAGGCATTGGCTTCATTACTTATGGGATACGAGGCTTATTGAAGTATCTTATACCTATATTTATGTATTTATGTTATTTATTATTTATGTTATTTAAGTTCGGATACGGATTCGGCATATTTTTTCGCATAATTCTTAATAAAAAATTTGATTTTAATAATTTTTGATTACCTTTGCTTATTGATACTTAAATATCTGACCTTTAATGGTAGTATTTATGGACAATAACCATCTATTCCACTATATATTCTCCATCTTAATTTAATTAAATTGGCAAAATATCTGGTATAGAGATTATCGTGGCGATCACGACAAGCATTTATTTAGAATTTTTAGATTTTTTTTAATTAACTTCAATAATAACTCTAATCCAAACATTGTATGAGAAAAATTTTTCTTTCAATGGCGGCAGTAGCCCTCTCTGCGGCAAGTGTTTTTGCTCAGGAGACTACTACGTTTTCTTTTACAGGTACCGGAGATGTGTATGGGTTGACTCGTACTTCAAGTCAGACCGCGTATATTCCGAGTCCTACCACTCTTTCGCAAGATAATATTGCTGTTGAATTGAGTGAAACTTCCGGTTCCGGTTTCGTACTGTATTCCGGTGGTTATCTGATGAGTAGTGGCACTAACAAAATCGTCATCGGTTCTAACAACAATGCTACAATCACTGAGGTACGCGTTAATACACTCCGTATGATGGGTGCTGTTACCTGCACCGAGGGTTCGGTGGCCGTTTCGGGCATGAACCGTATCTGGACCGGTGAGTCTACAAATCTCGAACTCACCATCACCGGTGCCGGCAACCGTATCACTGCTATCCAGGTTTCTTACGAAGGCGGCGGTGCTGTTAAAGGTAATGCAGGTTTATCTTTCTCAGAAAATTCTGTAGATGTTATCTTCGGTATGCCTTTTGAGACACCGGAACTTTCTAATCCAAACAATCTCTCTGTCACCTGGGAGTCTTCTAACACCGATGTCGCTACAGTCGATACCGATGGTAAAGTATCAGTAGTAGGTGCCGGTAAGGCTGTCATCACTGCCTCTTCCGAGGAGACAGATGCTTTCCTTGCAGGTAAAGCAACTTACAGCATTACAGTCGTACCCGTTGTGACTAACCTCTCTCAGTTGCTCAGTCAGGCTGCTGTGGTTGGTGAATCCGCTTATATCGATACACCTCTCACTGTAGCATACGCTACCCCGATCGCACTTTATGTTACCGATGCTGAGGGTAATGCTACCCGACTCAACATCAACAACACTCTTGAGACAGGCGACATTATCCCGGCCGGCTGGATGGCTACCAACTCTAATGCATCTAACTATGTGCAGTATAAGGGTGATCTCCCCGCAGTTGTGGAGAAAGTAGAAAATCTCACCTACCCTGTGGTTGACACTATCACTCTTGCTGACAACAACCGTGTGGTCGTTCTCTCCAAGGTGAATTTTGAAGAGGCTACCGAGAGTGACAATGCAGCGACATTCGTAGGTACCGTCAACGGTGAGTCTTATACCTTCAGAAATAACTTCATGATTTCTGCTGTTGGCGCAGGCGTATATGATGTTACTCTCGCTGTTAAGGCTTATTATTCTAACATGTATGCTAAAGACATGTACGAACTCAGCCCTATCAGTTATGCCGAGCCTCAGGTTGGTCCCTCTACTCCTACTGTAGTAGAGAAGTCTGACGTGATTGACTTCACTATCATGGATATGCCCGCTGCTTCAACTGCAATCCCCGCTTCTGATCTCCCCAAAGTTTATGAGACTAAAAATGTAAGTTATACTTTGGTAAGCGGCACCAACTCTTCCGCTCCTTTCCGTGAGAGAAAAGGTAACGGTATCATGCTCCCCGCAGGTACTGAAGTTATGACCGCTGCATGCAATGGTAAGACCATCTCTAAAATCGATATCAAGATTTCAGGTGACGTAAACGGTGGCATCAAGGGTAATGACATTCCTTTCGTTTACGATAGCGAGTATGACGCTCAATACTTCACTCACTACATCTGGACCCGTCCCGAAGGCGACACCACGACCGGTGACGTTACAATCGAGGCTACAGTCGGCACTAACCAGTGGATGAAGAGTATAACTATCTATTATCTTGAAGAGACAAGCGGTCTCCCCCTTGCTGAACTCTCTTTCTCTCAGACTTCTCAGACAGTTTCTAAAGCAGTTTCTCCCTTCGATGCTTCTCAATATCTCGTAAATCCTTATAAGGTACCCGTAACCTGGAGTTCTTCTGATGAGTCTATCGCTGTTCCCACTTCTGAGGGCTTCGAACTTAAAGCAGCCGGCACAGTTACTCTTACCGCGTCTGTAAATTCTTCTGAATTTGAGCCCGAAGAGGTTGACTTTACTCTCATAGTGGTTGATGCTGCTATGGATATCGACCAGATGCTTATTCTCGCTCCCGAGGCAGGTGATAAGGTTCAGGTCTATAAGGATCTTACTCTCTATGTATCAGGTGCACTTATCGGCCTGTATACTGGTACTGTAGATGGTGAGGAAGATAGCACTCCGAGAAACCTGTACGAGGCTTACATGTTTATGGAGGATAAGAACGGTAACCCCGTACTCTTCACTGTTAACGGTGAGACCTCTAAACCGAATTATCGTGTAGATGACCTCTTCGAGGGTGGTTATACCGCTACTAACGCTACCGAGGGTGATATGACTCTCTGGAGAGGACTTCCCATGAATGACTCCCGTGCACTTGGCTGGTTTAACGAGCGCCAGTATGTCGCTTCTCTTGCCAATGTAGCCCTCAATAAAGTAGTAGTACTTCAGAATGTAACTCTCGCTTCGGGCGCTCCCGCTGCCAAGGGTACATTTACCGGTGTGGTAAACGATGAGAATCTTACTCTTCAGAATCTTGTAAACGGTGATCGCCAGATCAGCGGTGTTTACGACATCCTCGGTGCGCCCGGTGTAAATGCTGACGGTGAACTCGTATTCTACCCCATCACCTACACTCTTGTTAAGGAACTTAATCCCTCATTCCCCTCTACTATCAACATAACTACCGACAGCGAAAATGTAAACGTTATGGTTGACTTTAACGATAAGGATGAGGAGTATGAAGTATACCTCTCAGGTGTTACCGACAAGGAAAATGGTGTAACTGTTACCATAGAAGTACCCGAAGGCTGGTCTAACATTCTCTCTATGGTTCAGTTATTCGATGCAAGCCCCTGGTCTGCACCCGCTGTCAAGAGAGCCGCTGCTCCGGAGTGGGAAAGCGTTGATGAGATGACCGAGGCCGGCTATACCCTCGGCAACGTCCTCACTATCCCCAACAAGCCCGCTATCGGTGGTATATTCCTTGTATACGGCAATAAAGTGGATATGGCCAATGCTATCCGCATAACCTCTAATGTATCTTTCGAAGATAAAGATCCCTCTGCAGTAAATGAAATCGAAGCGGTCGACGCTGAGGCTGTTTACTACACTCTTCAGGGTGTGGCTGTAGAAAATCCTGCCAACGGCATCTTCGTTAAGGTTCTCAATGGTAAAGCCACTAAGGTAGCCATTAAATAATCCTGTATAAAACTTTTTATTTCAGGTAGTACCTGAAATAATACTTTAATGAGCCTCGTGGCATCGAATCTGATATACTATATCAGTAATCGTATGCAACGAGGCTCAGATTTTGTATTTAATTATTTTTTTATTAATTTTGCATCGCGGAATAGAATTTCCGCCCCGTGTGATGGGAACTCCGGATTTATAGTTTTTATACGATCCGGAAATTTGAGTAACACATTATAATTTATACAAACAAAATGAAAAGTTTTGATCTTAAAGCCTCTCCCCGTGAGGAAGTAGGTAAAAAGTCTGTAAAGGCTCTCCGTAAAGAAGGTTTGATCCCCGCTGTACTTAATGGTGGTAAAATCGTAGAATTACCCTATAACGGTACTCTCAAAGCAGGCGAAAAAGTGGTAGCAATCGATGACAAGCGCGGCCTTATCACTACTGACATCGTAGTATCTAACGAGGATGTTCGTAAACTCATCTATTCTCCCGATATCTTCGAAATCAATCTCGATCTCAACGGTGAGACTAAAAAAGCAGTTCTTAAAGATCTCCAGTTCCAGCCTGTTAAAGATACTGTACTTCACATCGACTTCCTTGAAGTATTCCCCGAGAAGCCTATCGTAATGGAAGTTCCCGTACAGATCGAAGGTCACGCAGAGGGTGTTAAAGCCGGTGGTAAACTTACTCTCTCTATGCGTAAACTTAAAGTGAAAGCACCCTACACTGAGATTCCCGAGCGTCTCGTTATCAACGTTGATAACCTCGGTCTCGGTAAGTCTATGGCTGTAGGTGACCTCCACTTCGAAGGCCTTGAACTTATGAATGCCAAGAATGCAGTAGTTTGCGCCGTACAACTCACTCGTGCCGCTCGCGGTGCTGCTGCAAAAGCCGCTCAGTAATGCTGATTGTCAATACCAATCTATTGACGGCATCACTGACTTAAGCATAAAGGGCGCGGATTTATTCCGCGCCCTTTCCGCTTTATCTCTCCCTCCTGTCTTCCCGCTATTTTCTTATAATTTTGTAAGTAATTAAAATTAATGTTATAATACTTACTTCTATAATATCATTTGATTTTCATTACTTATCTCTGATTCCTCGTATTATCTTGATTCCGTTTCTCAAAGCAGTAGCCGAAGGCTATGCCGCACACGACCCGGAGCATCTCCACTCTTATTGCTTCGTTTTCCCCAATAAAAGAGCGCGCACGTTCTTTTATAACTATCTGCGCAAAGCCGTAGAGACCTCTTCGCGCCTTAAGAAGAACATCTCCGTTATCACCCCCGAGGCAACTACGATCACAGACTTTGCCGCACTACTGTCGGGCAAACTAGTAGACTCTAAAATAGACCTCGTATTCTTACTCTTCAAGTGCTATCGGGATCTTTATGCCGCAGACGCTTCTTTTGATTCTTTCCGCCGATGGGGTGAAACCGTACTTAACGATTTTAGCGAGGTCGATATGAATCTTGCTGATCCTGCCACACTCTTCAAAAACCTCTCGGACTTCAGAAGAATAACCTCTTCTTTCCTCACTCCCGAACAGCGGGAAGTGATTAAGGAATATTTCGGCTACCAACTCGATAATTATGACGATTCCGCTTTCTGGATGGACTTTTCCGATGATTCTGATAATCAAAATTCCGACTCCTCAAATACAAAGAAGAAGTTTGTAAGACTCTGGAAAATCCTATACCCGCTTTATCAGAAATTTCATGCCGAACTCGATGCTAAGGGTTATGCCACTGCCGGCTCTTCTTATCGCCATGCGATACGCAATATCGAAGATGCCGATGACAACGATAGTATATCTACCCTCATCCCGTACTCTAAAGTGGTATTTGTAGGTTTTAATGCCTTGTCGGGATCTGAATGGGAACTTTTTACGATCTTCAAAAAACTACGTTCTCCACTTCATCCGGATGAGTCGCTCGGAGATTTTGTTTGGGACGCTACCGGACCGGTTATCTGTCATAGTGCCAACTCTGCAGGCCACTTTGTGATGAGGAATATTAAATTTTTCCCGGCCCCCGAGTGGTTATTACCCTTCCTCAATAAGTGCAATGCGGGCAATACTATGCCTGAACTTACTGCTGTTGCCGCTCCCTCAAAAGTGGCTCAGGTTAAGATCGCTTCCGACCTCATCTCCGAACTTCACGATCAGATACCGCAAAGCGAATTTGACAACGCTAAAGTTGCCCTTGTACTCCCCGATGAGTCTCTGCTTATCCCGATGCTCTACTCTATGCCTCAAAACATAGGTAAAGCGAACCTGACTATGGGATACCCTCTCAAACTCACTTCGGTCACTTCGTTTCTGATGCTGCTGCGCCGTATGCAACTCATACGTCGCGATGCCAAGGATTATCAGGGATACGCCTTTGCCGAAGTTGATAATCTCCTCGCTCACCCCTACGCTCAGGCTATTATAGGAAGAGACAGAATACGCAGATTCCGCCGCGAATATTCAAGACGACATATCAGGGTAGTTAAAGATTTTGACCTGCGCAAACTTTTTGGTGAGAAAGGTGAGTATTTGCTCATGCCCCTCTCCAAACAAGCCACATCGCATGAAGTGTGCCAATATCTTGACAATATCCTCTGTATGATCGGCGAACACATCGGCTCAACTATCGAAAAATCTCACGTAGAAGCCTGGCGCGAAGCACTGGCACAGTTCAGCGAGGCGATCTCTCAATACGGCATCACTATGAATGTCGCCTCCACTCTGGGCGAAGCGTATAAATTGCTTATGGGCGAAACCGTACCCTTTGAGGGTGAACCCCTCAAAGGTCTGCAGATCATGGGTCTTCTTGAGACCCGATCTCTTGATTTTGACCATGTGTATATTGTCTCGGTCAATGATAAGGTTATACCGATGAGATCCCGAAAAAGATCGTTTCTGCCAAATGTAATACGTCGTGCCTACGGTCTACCCCCTATCAACTATCAGGAAAATATTTTCTCTTACTATTTCTATCGGTTGCTCAGTCGCGCCAAGAGGGTGACGATGATTTACGATAACCGTGCTTCGGGTTTATCAGGTGGTGTGTCACGGTATATAATGCAGTTGAAGTATCTTCATGCACGCGGCAAACTCAAGCAGGTAGAATACCGATATTCTCCATCAGCCCCTGAGAGAAACGATATTCTTATCTCTAAAAACGAAGGGGATATACAAAAGAAACTCGCTCTCTTCACTCCCGCGGGTGTAAAGAAGTATCCCGACGAGAAACCCGGTTATTTCTCAGCCTCCAATCTCAAAAAGTATCTGTCGTGCCCGCTTAAATTTTACTACAACGCTATCGAGAAACTTCAGGACGATCCCACACCATCTGACGGTGTGGATAATATTACATACGGTAATATCGTACACCATGTCATGGAGCGCCTATACCTCCCACCGGAATTGGCAGGCAAAGGTGTGTGGCTGGATAATCCGATAGTCATCACCCCGGATTTTATCGACAGTCTGCTCGCTGATGACAAGCATATACTTGATCTTCTGCGTAGAGAGATTAATAAAGAGCATTATCATCTCGATAAGGAGGATTACGACAATCCGCTACAATTTGATACTCAGATTGTAGCCGAGAGCGCCCTTATACAGATCAGAAATATACTGAAGTATGATAAAACCCTTGCTCCGTTTACTCTTTACGGTTGTGAAATAAAGGATACTCTCCGACTTACTCTTGACACCGGGATAGAGGTCAATATCACTTATGCTATCGACCGTATAGATGACGCGGAGTGTGACGGTAATCCTGATACAGTCCGTATTGTGGATTACAAGACCGGAGCCGCACATACCCGGGCCGAATCTATCGAGGATATTTTTAGGGATGACTTCAGTTCCTCACACCTGTTTCAACTTTTGCTCTACTCGCAGTTTTTAAATGAGTCAAGAGCAAGAGACGGCAAGTCGATATTAAGCGTAAAACCGATTATCTACTCTATCCCGAAGATATTCAGTGCCACTGCGCGTAATCAGGCCATTCCGAAGATTGGCAATATCAGGATTGATTACCACGATATCGAGTGGGATAATGAGTCCGGCACTACTCTCATAGATGAGTTTATGGGTGAAGTAGATGCCACTATCAACGAAATATTTGATGAGTCGGTAGATTTTGCCGCCAGATATGATGAGGACACTTGTGCCGGATGTGTATACTCTTCTATATGTGCATCATATAAAGACACCCAAACACCCTCTAAGGACTCTTTCCCTCTCTCCGATACTCCCTCTCCATATTCTATTCCTGATGATACCCCACTATCCCGACAGGATAAGAATGAATAAAATTTTTAATTAATATTTACTAAACTTTCACCCTACAGAAGGGTTACTATATATATATAGCCTAATTATATAAGTCTATTATGAAAAAAGAGACAATAGTTATAATCGGAGGCGGCTTCGCCGGAATAAATCTCGCTAAGGGATTAGACAAAAAACGGTTTGATATCAAAGTTATCGACAGGAACAATTTCCATTCCTTCCCTCCTCTTTTTTATCAGATCGCTTCATCTGCTCTCGCCCAGAGTAATATTTCTTTCCCCTTCCGCAGGGAATTCAAGCATAATAAATCTACCTCATATCACATGGGGCATGTCAAAAATATTGATGTCGAAAACAAGGTTGTAACCACCTCTTACGAATCTATACCTTACGATAGATTGGTAATTGCGGCAGGTACCACCAATAATTTTTTCGGCATGGATAACCTATACAAAGAGGTTTACTGCATCAAAACTATCGGTGAGGCTGATCACGCCCGCGATGAGATTCTTGACCGTCTGGAACGCGGTTGCATGCAGACAGACCCGAAGCGACGCAAAGAATTGCTCAGTTTCCTTGTAGTAGGAGGTGGCCCCGCGGGAGTGGAGATTGCCGGCGCATTGGGTGAGATGAAACGCGATGTGCTTCCTCGCGAGTACCCCGAACTTGATCCTAACGATGTATCTATAACATTGGTTGAAGGTACAGGCAAGGTACTCGGCACCATGTCTGAAAAAGCATCGGCCAAGGCACTCTCTTATCTTAAGGAACTTTCGGTCGACGTGCGGCTCAACACTATGATGAAGAGTTATGATAATAAAATCGTAACTTTTGCCGATGGCCACGAGGAGTATTGGGAAACCCTTATCTGGACCGCAGGGGTAAGAGGCGAAACTATGCCCGGCCTCCCCGAAGAGTGCGTGGCTCGAAATGGCCGCATACTTGTAGATGAGTACAACCGTGTTAAGGGAATTGAAGATTCTATATGCGCCTTGGGGGATATTGCGCTGATGGAAACTGACGAATACCCAAAGGGACATCCTATGGTGGCTCAACCTGCTATACAGCAGGCTCGCAATCTTGCCAAGAATCTGAATAACGGTGAGTTTACTAAGAAATTTAAATATTCCGATCGTGGCTCAATGGCTACAATAGGCCGTAATCGCGCTGTCGCTGACTTACCCGGCTTCTCGTTTGCAGGTAGAATCGCATGGTGGATATGGATGCTCATACACCTCGTATCTATTTTAGGTATGCGTAATAAAATTAATGTCCTGCTTAACTGGATATGGAATTATTGCACATACTCTACCTCTCTGCGTCTGCTATTGCGCCCCACCAAGTACCCTATCAGACGACATTGGGGTGATTGATTTATTGATGGGTTTTGATTAAAACTACTTTGGTAATAATGAGAATTTTATATAAAATATTCCTATCGGGCACGTTTCTTTTTACGCTGTCTGCTTGCAACAGTATCCCTTTCTTGGCTTCAGGCGATAAGAGTACCGGCAAGTCCAAAGAGGAGGCTGTACTACCTACTGACCGCGAATCGCTACACGCTGACCATAATAAAATAGAGTTTACGGCCAAAGATCTCGAAGATGGTGCGGTTACAGGTGATTGGACTATCGAAGAGGTGGGTGGCGAAAGAGTCAATCCCGATACTCCCGCTTACCTTAAATTTGTGCCGAAAGAGAAGAAGGTCTATGGCAATAACGGTTGTAATACTATTAATGCCGATTATTCTTATAATAAAGAGGAACATACTCTTACTTTCTCGAATATGCTCTCTACAATGCGGTTATGTCAATCTATGAATGCGATGGATGATCGTATTAATCTGGCATTGCAGAATACTGTGGCTTATACCTGGAGTCATAATGATGATAATTATTATCTGCAATTTACCGATGCCAATGGCAATACTGTGCTTACGCTGATGCACCAGACTTTTGATTTTTTAAATGGAGCATGGCTTATCTCGGCTATCGAAGATGAATCGATCAATGACCCTGAAATGAAAATAGTAATTGATATCGATGGCATGAAAATTCATGGCAACACAGGTTGCAATCTCTTTAACGGCTCTATCGATATCGATATGGAGACAGCAAATACCATTAATTTCCACAATATCGTCACTACCCGTATGGCTTGTGAAAATCCTGAAAATCAGACCAGACTTATTGTAGCACTTGAAGATGTGGCTCACGCCAAACCTATAGATGCCAATACGGTAATTTTGGTTAATCTGCTCCGCAAACCGATGCTTACACTCAAAAGATTGTAAATCATTATGAAAGATGAAGTAAGAGTTGATAAATGGATCTGGGCCATGAGAATCTTCAAAACCCGATCTATGGCTACAGACGCTGTTAAGAAAGGGAGAGTGATGATGGGTGGCGTAGCCGTCAAACCTTCTCGCGGTGTTAAGGTCGGAGATATCATAGAGGTTAAGAAGCCTCCTATTACCTATACTTTTCGCGTCAAGCAGTTGACCGAAAATCGCCTCGGAGCAAAATTAGTGCCGGAATATCTTGAGAATTTAACCCCGCAGTCTCAATATGATCTGCTTGAAATGACTAAGATTTCCGGCTTCGTAGACCGTCGCAAAGGACTCGGTCGTCCTACCAAACGTGAAGGTAGAGATCTGGCCGCATTCCGCGACTCTACATACGCTGATGACTTCTATCTCGACTGGGATGATGAGGATGATATCTGACGATATATTTCTCCATAAATGTGATATGTTTTTTCACTATCACAATTATTCTGAGAGAACCGTGGGATAATCCACTTTAATTATCGGGATTTTTTTGCTATATTTGCATACGATGAGATTTGCAGATATTATCGGTAATAGCAATGCTGTAGACGCATTGCGCAGATTGGTGGATTCGGATAAAATTCCGCATGCTTTGCTTTTATCCGGACCTTCGGGCGTGGGCAAAATGATGCTTGCTCGCGCTTTTGTGGCTTACCTGAATTGCGAAAACCGTACTCCTGATGGTGATGCTTGTGGCAAGTGCCCGGCATGCAGGCAGATTGCTGCTGATAATTTCCCTGATCTTCATTATATATACCCTATTGCGGCCAATAAGAGTGGAGGCAAACTCCTCTCTACCGATTATGCCAAGGAGTGGAAACGTTTCCTCTCCGAATCTCCGTATATGGATTACCCTTATTGGGTATTGCTGATGAATAGCGGTACTACCCAACCTATCATCAACCGCTATGAAGCCGATGATATGCTCATCAAGGCTTCGCTATCAAATTACTCTTCCCGGTTTAAGGTCTTTCTGATATGGCTCCCGGAGAAAATGAATGTCCAGGCGGCCAACCGACTCCTTAAGGTAATCGAAGAACCGCACGAAGATACTATCTTCCTCTGTGTCAGCAATGACCCTGCTTCTATTCTCCCTACCATCTTCTCCAGATTGCAAAGGATTTCATTATATCGCCCCTCTGATGTAGAAATTGCTGATTTCTTGAAAAAACGGGGGGTGTCGGAACATAATTCCGAAATCTGTGCCACTCTGGCCGAAGGGTCTCTCCTTAAGGCTCTGCAATTAGCCTCCGAAGAGGGGGAGATGAGCGAATTTTCTGAAATTTTCCGCAATATTATGCGCACCGCATTTTCTCGTAAGGTTTCAGAACTAAAAGGATGGAGTGATAAACTTGCAGATATGGGTCGCGAGAAGTCCCAACGACTTCTTGACTATTTCGCAAGGATGATCAGAGAGAACTTCATCGCCAACCTCTGCCTCCCTCCTCTCAATGTTATGACTCCCGATGAGGTAACATTTTCTTCTAAATTCGCACCTTTTATAAATGTTGCCAATGTTGAGGAAATGCTTTCTGATATCGATGCTGCAAAAAGAGATATCTCTCGTAATGCCAATTCCAAATTGGTTTGGTTTGATTATCTCATCCATCTTATGATACTTATTCGTAAAAAACCTAAATAAAATCAACGGATTCTGTTTTACTTATCGCCACCCTATGTTGACATTTTCAGGGTGCGGACTCAATATATGAGCAGTTCAGGATTCTTTTGATTTATATAAAAAATATCATTTAATTTTCATTAGTTTCTTATACTAATCAACTTATCCTTATGAAACCGACACTTTTTATCCTGGCAGCCGGAATGGGCAGCCGATACGGTGGTCTTAAACAACTCGATTCTCTCGGCCCGGGTGGCGAGACTATCATGGACTATAGCGTGTATGACGCTCTCCGTGCAGGATTTGGCAAAATAGTTTTTGTAATACGCCATGATTTTGAGGATGAATTCCGCAAAAAAGTAATCGCTAAATACGAAAATCACATCCCTGTAGAGGTTGTATTTCAAGAACTCGATGCGCTCCCCGATGGCTTTGCTCCAAACCCGGAACGCACCAAACCGTGGGGTACAAATCACGCCGTGCTTATGGGTAAGGATGTGATCAACGAACCCTTTGCCGTAATTAACGCAGATGATTATTATGGCAAGGAGAGTTTTGAGATCCTGGCTGACCTATTACGATCTCTCGAAGGTAAAACAGGTGAGTACGGCATGGTAGGCTTTAAAATAGAAAATACTCTGAGTGAAAACGGTGGCGTCAGCAGAGGTCATTGTCAGGTCTCTCCCGAGGGATATCTCACCGGCGTAAACGAGTGCCACGGTATTCAATATAAGGATGGCAAACTTATTCAGATTGTCGATGATAAGGAAGTGGCTTTTCCGGAGGGTGCTAATGTCTCTATGAATATGTGGGCGTTTACACCTGATTATTTTGATTACTCCGAAAAATCTTTTATTGATTTTCTTTCCAAGCATGGCGATGAACTAAAGTCGGAATTCTTTATTCCTACCGTTGTCAATGAGATGATCGAATCAGGCAAAGCCTCGCTTCTTGTTAAAGAAACCCCCTCTAAGTGGTTTGGCGTAACTTATGCCGCCGACCGTCCCGCTACAGTAGCACAATTCCGTAAACTCGTTGACGAAGGGGTATATCCTGAAAAACTCTTTAATTAAATACATAATGGCTAAAATTTTAGTTACAGGTGGCACAGGATATATCGGTTCGCATACTGTTGTGGAACTCCAGAATGCCGGATTTGAGGTTGTAATCATAGATAATCTCTCTAACTCTAATATCGGTGTGCTTGATGGTATCGAAAAGATATCAGGCATCCGACCCACCTTTGTAGAGGGTGATGTCACTGACCTCGACACTCTGCGCAATCTCTTTGAGCAGCACCCCGGTATTAAGGGTATCATAAATTTTGCGGCCTCCAAAGCAGTAAATGAGTCGGTTGAGAAACCTCTCAAATATTACAGAAATAACCTTGTAAGTCTGCTTAACCTTCTCGATCTTATGCCCCAATACGGTGTGGAGGGGATAGTTTTCTCCAGTTCCTGCACTGTATATGGAGAGCCTGATGTAAATCCGATTGATGAGTCTGCTCCTATCAAGACAGCGACCTCTCCTTACGGTAATACCAAGCAGATCGCTGAAGAGATCATCACCGATACGATTAAGGCCGGAGCACCATTCAAGAGCATTCTGCTCAGATATTTCAATCCCGTCGGGGCTCACCCGTCGGCTGAAATCGGCGAACTTCCGCTCGGGGTACCTCAGAATCTCATACCCTACCTCACACAGACCGCCGCAGGTGTGCGTGAAGTGCTGACCGTATTTGGCAATGATTATAATACCCCGGATGGCTCTTGTATCCGCGATTTTATCGATGTTGTAGACCTGGCCAAAGCCCACGTGATTGCCATGAAGCGTATGCTCGACTCTAAAGATAGCGATAGTGTGGAGGTCTTTAATCTCGGCACCGGCAACGGACTTAGCGTGCTACAACTCATCGAATCGTTTGAACGCGCCACCGGTGTGAAGGTAAACTACAAAATCGGTCCGCGTAGAGAAGGTGATATTGAAAAAATCTGGGCCGAACCCGCAAAGGCCAACAATATCCTCGGTTGGAAAGCCAATGTGGATATTGATGATACTATGCGCAACGCCTGGCGCTGGCAGAAAAAAATCTCCGGACTCTCTTAATACTCATACCACAAGAAATGTTAATTTTTGACCTTAACATTTTTTGTGGTATGTGTTTTTAATCTACCACTTCTTTTGACTTCTAAGGTCATCTATTATAATAGACACCAATTTTATTGACATCTAATTTATCTATCTAAATTTTACTGTATGAATAAAAGTTACCTTTTATGGCTTCCGGCCATCCCGTTGGCGACAAGTTTGCTGACCGGTTGTATTGACAATAACTACGATTTGTCGGATATTGATACCACCACCAAAATCGCTGTTAAGGATCTTGTAATTCCTGTCAATCTCGAACCCGTTAAACTCAACTCTGTTATCAAACTCGATGAGGGGGGCTCGATTGTAGAAGAGGATTATGACGGCTCTAACCCTGAGATGCAAGGTAAGAAAATGTATGTATTCCGCCATTCGGGTACATTTACTTCCGACCCAATCCACATCCATAGTTTTCATGTAAATTCTCCCGATAACCTTACCCCGGCTCAGGTTGAGATATCTATGTCGCAATCTTTATCTTCTCCCGTAAGATCAGCGGCTCCATCTGACCCCACAGCCATCAAGTACTATATTAAGGACGTTACCAAAAGTTTTAGTTATCATATCGAAAATATTGATGCTAAAATAGAATCTGTTAATTCCATCCGTACTCCTGAGGTACTTTTCTCTACAACACTTACTGTCCCTGCGAGTGTTATGGCAGATCTTCAGCAAATCAGTATTGAGAATCTCAAAATGGTTTACCCGAAAGGTCTTACTCTATCTTCAGGCATGCCGGCTGAGGTCTTGGTCGATGGCAAAACCGGTTATGGTTCTTACGATCCTGCATCAGGTTTAGTGACAATGACTGAGTATGATATTATCGGAACTGATAAATGGACCTTGACACTCCGCGCTCAGGATATCGATATTGCCGCTATGGGGGCTGTACTTAACAATCACACTTTTGATTATGATGGTGAGATTGATGTGCAGAGCGGTGTGCTATATATTATTCCGAAGGTAGGCAAGATTCCGGCCTCAAGATTCTATGTTGAGACTTCTTATAACCTCTCTTCTTTTGATATTGAAGATTTTACCGGTAAAATCAACTATACCCTCGATGATCTGAATTTCGAGGATGTGAGCCTTGATGATATACCTTCATTCCTTGATCAGCCGGAAACCCGTATCCGTATCGCTAACCCTCAACTTTATTTGAGTTTCTACAATTCTTGTGCGCAATACGGTCTTGGTGGTCATTCCGGACTTTCTATCACTCCCGTACGCAACGGTGTGGCCGGCAATGTTCTCACTATGAATGAACCTGTTGTTATCGGTGACAATAAGGGGTATGGTCCCTATAAGTATGCTATATCGCCTCAGGGTTCGGCTCTTAATCCTATTTCTCAATACAGTGATGCCGAGAAATTGCTTTTTGCCGACTTTGGCGATGTCCTTTATGGCGACGGTATACCTACTGCACTTAAAGTTGACTTCGATGATCCCGCTGTCTCAGGCACTGCTACCCATTTCCCGCTCCAACTCCCCGGTCGTCCGGAAAATGAATGGGAAATTGATCCTGTTCATGGCTCTTATGAATTTCGCGCTCCGCTCGCTCTGAGCGATGGTTCGGTTATCGGTTACAGCGGTACTGAAGATGATTGGGACTCCGAGGAACTTGAAGACCTGCATATCCAATATGTCGAAATCACAGCCGATGCCACTTCCAATATCCCTCTTGATGTTGACCTGTCGGCCGTTCTGCTCGATGTCAACGGCAATCATCTCGGTTATTGTCTCCCCGTCTCCCTCCCGGCTATGGCTTCAGACGCACCTATAAGTATTACTATTACATATAAGAAAGATCCGAGTTCCACTGATCTCAAAGATCCTGCAGAAGAACAATATTGGCTCTCTGCGGTCAATGGCATCAGATATGAGGTAACTGCACGCTCTCAGGCCAATGAGGGCAACGACACTCCCCTCTCTCCTGACCAGACCATCACTCTCAGCAACCTTAAGGCGAAAGTTAACGGTTACTATCTCCACGTGGATGAAAATTATGAGGAATATTATAAATAAGATATTCTTCGTATTCTTTTAATCTTCATTTTTATAATAATCAATTTTTTGAATTCTTATATGAAACTCAATAATAAATACTTACTTTCTGCCTTGCTGGCTTGCACAATTTCTACCGCGGCCTTCGCGCAGACATCTTATTCCGGTTATTTTCTCGATAACTATACCAACCGGTACCTCCTGAATCCGGCTATGGCCGATACCACCCGTTACGGCTTTGTGGCTATGCCGGCCCTGGGCAATCTTAATGTAGGGATGCACGGCAATACTCATGTGTCATCTTTTATTTATAATGTCGATGGCCGTACGGTATTATTTACCAACCCCGGGGTTTCCACCTCTGAAGTGCTGAAAAACATCCATGACAAGAACCGTCTCGGATTAGGTGTCGACCTTAACATTCTCGCTGTAGGTTTCAAGGCTCTGGGCGGTCATAATGCGGTTACCATCGGAGCCGTTGCCGATGGTGAGGTAATGGTACCCGGTTCACTTATACGTCTCGCCAAGGAGGGGGTGGCTAATAAAACTTACGATATTACCAATCTGCGCGCCTCTGCCAATGCTTACGCTAAGATTCAACTCAATCATTCCCGAGAAATCAAGCAGGTTCCGGGTCTGCGTGTAGGTGCGGCCGTTAAGTTCCTTCTCGGTCTCGGCAACATTGACGCTTATATGAATCAGGCTCATCTGCAACTCGGTGAGGACGCCTGGACGGTCCGTACTAATGCCGACATATATGCCAATATCAAGGGTGCATCTTTCAAACAGAAGTATAATGAGAATACCGGTAAATATTATGTCGACGGTCTCGATATGGATGGCTTCGGGATTAATGGTTTCGGCATGGGCTTCGATCTTGGTGGTACTTATGAGTGGCGTGATTTCCAGTTCTCGCTATCTCTGCTCGACCTCGGATTTATGTCCTGGAGTAACACAATTAAGGCTTCATCTAACGGCACTCACGAGGTTTCTTCGGCCGATTACACTTTCAGTGTCGATGATAATGAAGACGGCTCTCAGTCTGAATGGGATCGTTTTAAAGATAATGTTTCCGAATTGTATCAGTTTGAACAGGATGCCAATGTAAGCAGTCGTACCACCGGCCTGCGCGCTACCCTTAACTGGGGTGTACGCTACACTCTCCCCTATTATCGCAGACTCAATTTCGGTATGGTCAACAGCACTCGTTTCAACGGCAGTTTCACAATGACTGATTTCCGATTCTCAGCCAATGTAAATCCTGTCGATTGCCTTTCAGCCTCTGTAAATTTTGCTGCCGGCACCTACGGAGTGGGGTTCGGATGGTTGCTTAATCTGAATGTCAAGGGCTTCAACTTCTATGTAGGTATGGATCGCACTCTCGGCAAACTTGCCAAACAAGGTATACCCCTCAATAGCAATGCTGAGGTCAATCTCGGTATTAACTTCCCCTTCTGATCTCGCATTAAGACCCCAACCCACAAGAAAGTGACTACTTTTAAAACTCTTTTACACAAAAAAAATAAAAATACCGGGTTAAATGCCCGGTATTTTTATTTTTTATCTTTATGTAGATATGTCGGTCTGTCAAAAGCGACCTCCACCACGTTTGAGTTGGTTCATCTGAGCCATCATCTTCTTCGGATTCATTTTGGTAGCCATATTCATCATCTTGCGGGTCTCCATAAACTGCTTTATAAGTTTATTTACCTCCTGCATTGATGTGCCGCTACCTTTGGCTATACGCGCACGTCGACTCGCATTTATAACGTCCGGATTGCGACGCTCGTAGGGAGTCATCGACCCTATTATAGCCTCAATACCCTTAAATGCATCATTGCTGATCTCGACATCCTTGATAGCCTTTCCTACACCGGGTATCATGGATGCTATATCCTTAAGATTACCCATTTTCTTGATCTGGTTGATCTGGCGCTGAAAATCCTCAAAATCAAATTTGTTTTTGCGAATCTTCTCCTCAAGTTTACGGGCCTCCTGCTCATCATATACATTCTGGGCACGGCGGGCAAGTTCCACAATATCACCCATACCGAGTATGCGGTCGGCCATACCTTCGGGATTGAACTCCTGGATATCCTCAAGTTTCTCACCCGAACCGATAAACTTAATAGGCTTATCTACGATCGAACGTATGGAGAGTGCGGCACCACCGCGGGTGTCACCATCCATCTTGGTCAGAATCACACCGTCAAAATCAAGGCGGTCATTAAATGCCTTGGCTGTATTTACCGCGTCCTGACCGGTCATTGAGTCGACTACAAAGAGTATCTCATTAGGATCTACAGCATTTTTAATAGCGGAGATCTCCTGCATCATCTCTTCGTCTACGGCCAATCGACCGGCGGTATCGATGATAACCACATCATGATTATTAGCCTTGGCAAAGGCTATACCCTTGCGTGCTATATCGCTCGCATCTTTATTTTCAGGCTCCGCAAATACCGGTACCTGTATCTGATCGCCTAAAACTTTCAACTGATCTATTGCTGCGGGACGATGTATATCATCGGCCACCAACAGCGGTTTCTTACCCTGAGAGGTAAGATACTTGGCGAGTTTGCCGGAGAATGTAGTCTTACCGGAACCCTGCAAACCCGACATCAGGATTACAGCCGGTTTACCGTTAAGATTAATCGGAGCCTGCTTTCCTCCCATGAGAGATGCAAGTTCGTCATGCACTATCTTAATCATCATCTCTTTAGGCTTCAATGCCGTCAGGACATTCTGACCGAGTGCTTTTTGCTTTACGGTCTTGGCAAAATTTTTGGCTATACTATAGTTTACGTCTGCCTCTATGAGCGCGCGCTGCACCTCCTTCATGGTCTGGGCTATATTGATCTCCGTGATCTTACCCTCACCCTTCAGGATCTTAAACGACCGCTCAAGTTTTTCAGATAATGAATTAAACATCTGTTATATAGTTATCTATTATTCTGTTAATCTTCTAATCTATTGGTTGCAGTGTTAGGAAATATCACAGTCGGCTTGAAGGTGGCCGCCTCTTCCGGAGTGAGTTGTACATAACTCATGATTATCACTACATCACCCGGTTGTACTTTGCGGGCAGCGGCACCATTCAGACATATAACTCCTGAATTTTCCTCACCGGCGATAACGTATGTATCAAGCCGCTCTCCGTTGTTGTTATTTACGATATATACTCTCTGCCCGGGTATAATGCCGGCCGCTTTAAGAAGAGCGGAATCTATTGTTATGCTTCCGATATAATTAAGATTCGCCTCGGTCACAGTGACACGGTGAATCTTGGA
The DNA here is from genome assembly GCA_947175665.1 of uncultured Porphyromonadaceae bacterium. Classification (GTDB taxonomy): domain Bacteria; phylum Bacteroidota; class Bacteroidia; order Bacteroidales; family Muribaculaceae; genus Lepagella. The sequence continues at coordinate 17,134 of CAMWNR010000004.1, read as the reverse complement.
TTGCATCATTTCTATAAGCATCTCTTTCTTACCCTTTTAGAATTATCTGTAGCGTATATTGTCTATAAGTCTGACCTTACCGTTATAGACTGTGATGCAGCCTACGATTTCGGGAGATTCTTCCCATTCCTCTACCGGTAGAAGGGTACGGGCATCTACTATCTCAAAGTATTCCACTTTCATCTCCGGTATCGCGTCTATGCGCTCCACTACGGTATCGTGAGTGGCTCTTACGCTATGCTCTTTTGAGTATTCTACGCTGTATTTTAATGCCGCGTATATTTCGGGTGCACGTCGGCGCTGATCTTCGGTAAGGAGTTGATTACGCGATGAGAGAGCCAGACCGTCTTCTTCACGTTTTATCGGGCATGGTATAATCTCCACATCGATACCCTCACTCTTGACCATCTCATTGATGACTGCAATCTGCTGGAAATCCTTTTCTCCGAAATATGCTCTGTCAGGACGCACCAGTTCGAAGAGGCGACTCACCGCCTGGGCTACTCCCTGAAAATGTCCCGGTCTGAATTTCCCCTCCATTACTTCTGATACACTGCCGAGTTCAAACTCATGGTCGCGCTGCTGCCCTGCGGGATAGATCTCTTCTACTGTCGGTATAAACACCGCGTTCACTCCGGCCTTTGCAAGCAGGCGTATATCAGACTCTTCATCACGGGGATAAGTAGCCAGATCGGTGGGGTTGTTAAATTGAGTAGGATTTACAAATACGCTTACTATTACCGAGTCATTATCGGCCACAGCACGCTCTACAAGTGATATATGACCGGCATGTAGCGCACCCATTGTAGGTACAAAACCGATCGAGTGGTGATGTTCTTTCTGCATCGCCACATAGCCGATTAATTCATCGACACTGCGGATTATCTGCATAATTTAACTGTTCGTTTTCAAATTGTTTGCACATATATTCCCGTGGTCTGCTCGCAGACACGGATATGCATAAAAACTTATAGCATCAGTTTTAGCCAACAAAATTAAGCATTTTTCATAACTCTCGCAATGATATTTCACGATTTTTTAGTAACTTTGCACACCGATTATATATTTATACGATGGCAGACAATAAAATACTTTTCGTATCTCAAGAGATTTATCCTTATCTCCCCGCTAATGATGTTTCTACCCTTGGCAAAACTTTGCCTCAGCAATTGCAGGGTAAAAAATATGAAGTGCGCACTTTTATGCCTAAATATGGTACTGTTAATGAGCGTCGCAACCAACTTCATGAAGTTATTCGACTTAGCGGACTCAATATTGAGATCGACAATAACGACCATCCGCTTATACTCAAGGTTGCCTCCATGCAACCGGTAAGAATACAGGTATATTTCATAGATAATGATGACTACTTCCTTAAGGCGGATACCGATATAGATGCGTTTGGATCCAACCGTGCTGACAATGATGAGCGCGCTATTTATTTCGCCCGCGGCACAGCAGAAACCGTCAAGAAACTTCGCTGGGAACCTGATATAATCCAATTCTCAGGCTGGATATCGGCACTCACCCCCCTCTATATGAAAAAGAAAAGCGCAGATGAGGGTCTATGGCCAAATGCTAAAATGATTTATTGCATCGAGCCTAACCATCCCGACATGGCGCCCATCGATAAAAGATTGATAAAAAAACTTGCCGATGACGGTATTATCCCCGTGAATATGCCGACCGAGGAGTCTTTTGATGTCAATACCTTGCATAAACTTGCCATAGATTGCGCGGCAGGTATCGTATTCCTGACAGATACCCCCGACCCGGTGCTCCTTGAGTATGTCAAAAGCAAAAATCTCCCTTATCTGCTCAAAGAGGATGCCCTCAAAGGCGCAGAGGCTTTTATACCTTTCTATGATTCATTATCATAAAATCGTCTAATTTTCAAAATTTACTTATATCTGATATGATAAAACGCTTAGCCGGAGTCGCTACCGTCTCCTCCTTATGCCTGTTATCGCTCTTATCCTGTCAAGACGAAGTAAGTCCGATAGGCAGTTCCATTTTTAAAGGTGATGTCTCCATCAGCGTTGACTCCACTACTATAAGTTTTGATGCCCATACCGTACCGGCTATCAACATCGACTCCCGCTCGGTGACTAATCTTATCGGTAATATCAATGTACCGGAATATGGCGAGTTATCCGCCTCATACGTGACTCAGTTGCTCGCTGCCGGCCAACTCTCCATCCCTGATTCCATAGGTGTGGATCGAGTAGACTCTATCTCTTTGATTCTTACCGCCCCGCGGGCTTTGGCTATAGGTGATACTCTGGCTCCGCAGCAATTAAGGGTTTTCTCACTCACCAAGCCTCTCCCGGCGGATATCAACAGTTCGTTTGACCCGGCCGGTTATTATAATCCGCAAGACCCGGCCGCTACCCGCAATTATACCCTTTCGGCTCTTGCGCTCAGTGACTCTACATTCCAGAAGTCGACTCTTCTCTATCTCGCGATGCCTCTCCCGAAACAGTGGGGCGTAGATCTGTTTAATGCTTATCGCGAAGATGCCGACGCTTTTGCATGGCCCTCTACATTTAATAAATATTTTAAAGGTCTGTATATCGCACCTTCGTTTGGCAAGGGCGCTATGGCCAATATCCTCGCCACGCGCATCATGCTCTATTATCACCACTTTATAGAGCGTACAGTAGTCGAAAACGATGAGGCTGTCAAGAAGCAAGTGCGTATGAAAGATTCTATCTGTATACTTTCAAATGCCCCTGAGGTTCTCTCAAGTACCAACTTTAAATATACACCCTCGGCATCTCTTATCGCCAAAATAAATCAGGGAGCACAGATAGTGACAGCACCTCTCGGTTATCATGTCAATTTTCAGTTTCCTGTCAAGAAAGTGCTCGAAGAGTTCTGGACCTCTGATGAAAATCTGAAAATCATCAATAACCTTACTCTTGCTATCCCGGCTAAACCCGTCGATAATGAATATGGCCTGACTACTCCCCCGGATCTGTTGATGATTCTGACTAAGGATATCGAAGATTTCTTTGCTAATGGCAAGGTACCCGATAATCGCACCTCTTTCCGCGGTCAATACTCTTCGGCTCGCGGTAGATATGAATTTGCATCAATGCGCCAATATATCGTGGATCTTAAGAATAAGAAAGGGGAAATAACTCCTGATGACTACGATTTTACACTTATACCGGTAGAAATAAATTCGGAGACAGTATCTAATTACGATGGCTCCTCTACGGTCTATATCACCGGCTGTACACCTTATCTTCAACGTCCTGCTATGGCAGAAATCAGTACTGATAAGGCTCTGGTGGTATTTACATTCACAAGTCAAATGATTAAGTAATTTTTCGTTATGCAGATTATAGATGGCAAATTGATGGCTCAGCGACTCAAAGAGGAGATCGCTACCGAAGTTTCTGAAATGGTACAGAATGGCGAGCGCCCCCCTCACCTTGTGGCTGTCATCGTGGGTCATGACGGCGGCTCCGAGGCATACGTCGCTAATAAAGAGAAAAATTGTCAGGCTGTCGGTTTTAAATCCACTAATCTCAGATTTGACGATTCTATATCTGAAGAGGAACTACTTGCAGAGATTGATAAACTTAACAAAGATCCGGAGGTAGACGGTATTATTATCCAACTCCCGCTCCCCCGGCATATCGATGCACAGAAAGTAACCGAGGCACTTGATTATCACAAGGATGTAGATGGTTTTCACCCTATCAATGTAGGCCGAATGGCTATAGGTCTCCCGGCCTTTAAACCCGCCACCCCCTCAGGCATAATCGAATTATTGCGCCGATATGAGATTCCGACCAAGGGGAAAAATGCCGTAGTTCTCGGTCGCAGTAATATTGTCGGCAAACCTATTGCCACAATGCTTATGCAGAAAGGGACACCCGGTGATTGCACTGTTACCGTTTGCCACTCGGCCACGGCTGATATAAAGGAGCGCTGTCTGCAGGCTGATATTATCGTGGCGGCTCTCGGTGTACCCGGTTTTGTTAAGGAAGATATGGTCAAAGAGGGTGCGGTAGTTATTGATGTCGGCACAACAAGAGTACCCGATCCTACCCGCAAGAGCGGTTCTCGCTTGTGTGGAGATGTGGACTTTGATAACGTTAAGGATAAATGCGCCTGGATCACTCCGGTCCCGGGAGGTGTCGGTCCGATGACCAATTGCATCCTTATGAAGAATACCCTTGCAGCACGCAGAAGACAATTCCCGACTTAGAACTATGCTCAATCTCGGAATACTCCTCTTTTCACTTCTGAGTTTTATTGTCGGTGCGGATACTGTAGCCGGCCGTGCTCCGGGTGCCGATCTGATTTTTGTAGGTGATGCCATGCAACATCAGGGGCAATTGGATCAGGCTCTCCTCGAAGGGAATGGCACCCGATATGATTATTCCAAATGCTTCTCGCATATCGCTCCGGTTATTGCCGATGCAGATTACGCTGTCTGCAATCTTGAAGTACCCCTCGGAGGAGGACCGAAATATAGCGGTTACCCTTGTTTTTCAGCGCCTGATTCATACGCCGAGACCTTACGCGATGCAGGTTTTGACCTTTTCCTTACCGCCAATAATCATTGCCTGGACAGCGGTATGGGAGCAGCCCGACGCACCATCAAGGCTCTGGATAAAATTGGGGTAGACCATATCGGTACTTATACCGATATAATCGAACGTGATTCGCTTGTGCCGTTTATAAAGGATTTACACGGTATTAAATTCGGATTTCTCAATTATACTTACGGCACTAACGGCATCCCGGCTCGTGACGGGATGGAAGTAGCACTTATAGATCGCGACAAGATACGCGAGGAAATAAAGAAAACACGATCTGCGGGCGCAGAAATTGTATGCGTCACCGTGCACTGGGGAGTGGAATATGTTCTTATCGAGAATGCTTCACAACGTGATCTTGCCGACTTTCTGATTGAGCAGGGTGTCGACCTGATCATCGGTGGCCATCCTCACGTCATACAGCCTATGAAGGTTGTGCATAACGACCGTGAAGACAAGGATGTTCTCGTTGTATATTCTCTCGGCAATTTCATCTCTAACATGAAGACTACCGATACACGCGGTGGTGCATTGGTAAAGGTTAGGGTTGAAAGAGATAGCAATGGTAAGGCTAAATTCAAAAATGCCGCCTACGATCTCTTTTTCTCAGCCAAACCTACCGGTCCGGGCAGCAATTACACCGTTTACCCCTCGGCGCTCGAAGACAAAATACCTTCTGCTCAGCAAGCGCACTGGCAACTCTTCAAGCGTTCGGCCCGACGTATACTCGATACCCACAACGTTGCAGTCCCCTTCCGCCCGAATTCCATCTGAGAGACCTTTTGGGACGCAACATCGCTTTAGAAGAGACAACGCTTTGTATGAAATCAACGTTCCGGAAGAATCGTCGCTTTGGAAGAATCACCGTTCCCTACTTAAAAATCATACCCACAAAAAAATGTTAATGCCGGAATGGCATTAACATTTTTAGTTTATTAGTGTTTTAGCGCGTATTACTAAGAGTTTATTTCGTATAATTAGTCAGACTCAGACCGATCTCGAGTTTTGTAGTCTTTATAAGATATTGAGGTAAGTCGGCAAGTATCTGCGCTATCTGTTCGGGTGTAACACCAGGCAAAGTTATATTTCCCAATTGCGACTGCAACGCACCCGCTATTACCGGATCTTTCATAAGATTTTCAAATATCGATGCCAAAAATGTCACGCTTGTCTGCGTATCAAAATATATCTCTGCACCTGACTGAGTAGGTGTTACTGCCATCGGCACACCGGTTGCGATCTGAGGAGCCAATGCACTGAGCAGACTCTTGAGGATGGCTTGCTTGATCTCGGGTGTCAGCAATTCGCCGGTAGTCCCGGTAGCGGCGGCTGTTTCAGCAGGACGCTTCCCTAACATTTCTGCAAAATCAAATTGATAATCATCCTTATTATCCGAGGCAGCGAGCAAAAATTCTGAATATAAACTCAACGGATTGAGAAATAGTTTGATGCCGTTACCGTAGGGAAGATATTGTATCATATTACCGGAAGTAGTGGCTATATGAGCCGCTCCTCCGAGTGTAGAAATGTACATAATCGGGAGATTGCCCGACGGTGTGAGCGCAATTGTCTTTATTACAGATTCTATACCTTGTGCAATACTCATATATGCCGTATTATTATATACCGGAATAATCGGGAGTTCTGTTATACCCTTAAGTATATCTGACAATGGTATAGTGATGTTTGAAGAGGGGTCTAACTCCCACTCAAGATGTAAGGGTGATGATACGTATTCCAACCCCTCTTTTTTTAACGGTGTCGGTACAAATACCTTACCTCCAAATATCTGATTTTTCAGTTTGCAATCAGCAAATTTAAATACCATTTTATCGGCATATATTTCACCGGTATATTTATAGGTTACATTATCTGTCTCACCACTCCCGACCACACTATAATATCCGTTTTCGGCTTGGAGCGGAGAGGTCAGGTCAAGCACAAGATTTCCCGGGAGTACACCCGGGCATGTGAGTGTGCCTGATAAACCCGCTCCCGATATTTGAGAGAGATCTATACTGGAATCAAAAGTTATCGAGGCCTTACCATCGGCAATATGCACTTTGGCACTTTTGCCGGGCATCTGCTCACCATTATAATATAATTCCAGATTAGTACCGGTAAAACTCTTATCGTCAAACGATGGCAACGGAGCATCATCATTATTCTTACATGATACCGCCAATACTAAAGGCAGGGCCAAGCCTATAGAGAAAATACCCCTCTTGATAATATGATTCATATAATTCTTTTTAAGTATTTATTAGAAATTCCCCTCATCTGCCTCCATGCATAACTACCATATCCCTTTTACATATTTTAACCCTTATTATACTATAATTGTTCAATTGCACGCTGCCTGCTCACTACTCCCCATTCATAATTAATAATGAACCTTGTTATAGAGGGGTTTCATGCCGTCGGCAACGACTCTTGCCCGTCTCCGTTTTTTTTTGTAATTTTGCAACATAAAAATTTGCAAATAAAAATGATTCAGACCAACAACTTAGGCATACAATTTGGAAAACGAACACTTTTTCAGGATGTAAATCTCACTTTCAATCGTGGCAACTGTTATGGTATCATAGGTGCTAACGGTGCAGGTAAATCTACATTAATGCGTATCCTTTCAGGCCAATTGTCTCCCACTCATGGCACTGTGACTTTTGGACCCGGCGAGCGACTTTCGGTACTATCTCAGGACCACTTTGAGTTTGATGAGTGTACCGTAATTGAGACTGTGCTCCGCGGCCACACCGTGCTTTGGGATATTAAGACCGAGAAAGATGCAATTTATGCTAAAGAGGATTTTTCTGACGAGGATGGTATCCGAGCCGCTGAATTGGAAGAGAAATTCGCCGAACTTGAGGGTTGGAATGCTGAGAGTGACGCTGCTGCTCTTCTCAGCGGTCTTGGCATTAAGGAAGACCGCCACTATATGCTTATGAAGGATATGAGTGCTAACGAAAAGGTGCGCGTTCTGCTCGCCAAGGCTCTCTTTGGTAACCCTGACAACCTTCTTCTTGACGAGCCTACCAATGACCTTGACCTTGAGACTGTAGCATGGCTTGAAAATTATCTCTCAAATTTCGAAAATACCGTACTCGTTGTGAGTCATGACCGTCACTTCCTTGATGCCGTCTCTACTCATACTCTTGATATTGACTACAACAAAATATCTTTATTTGCCGGCAACTACAGTTTCTGGTATCAATCTTCACAACTTGCTTTGCGTCAGCAGCAGGCGGCCAATAAAAAAGCGGAAGAGAAGCGTAAGGAACTTCTCGAATTCATACAGCGTTTCAGTGCCAATGTGGCTAAGAGTAAGCAGACTACCTCGCGCAAGAAAATGCTCGAAAAACTCAATATCGAGGAGATTCAGCCCTCTTCACGTCGCTATCCGGGCATAATTTTCACCCCCTGCCGCGAAGTTGGTAATAAGATTCTTGAAGTTAAAGGTCTTAAGGCCTCTGTAGATGGCGAAGTACTCTTTGATGATGTGAACTTCCAGATTGAAAAGGGTGATAAAGTGGCTTTCCTGAGTCGAGACCCGCGTGCCATGACTGCGCTTTTTGAAATCATCAACGGTAAGCGCAAGGCCGATGCCGGTGACTATGAATGGGGACAGACCATTACACATGCTTATCTCCCCCTCGATAACAGCGAATTTTTTGAAACAGACCTGAATCTTGTAGATTGGCTCTGTCAGTATTCTAAAGATTCTTCTGAAATATATCTCAAGGGCTTTTTGGGCAAAATGCTCTTTAGCGGTGAGGATGTACTTAAAAAAGCAAGTGTTTTGTCCGGAGGCGAAAAGATACGTTGCATGATAGCGCGCATGATGCTCACCGATGCCAACACTCTTGTACTCGACTCTCCCACCAACCACTTGGACCTCGAATCTATTCAGGCTTTTAACAATACGCTGCAAAACTTTAAAGGTGTAATTTTGATGGCCTCACACGACCACGAATTTATACAGACCGTCTGCAATCGCGTCATCGAACTTACGCCCAACGGTATCATTGACAAGATGATGGATTACGATGATTATATCACCGATGAGAAGGTAGCCGCTGCCCGCAAACGCCTCTACAACGATCCCGACTAATCTCCATAATCTCTCCTCTCCCCTCTCTCTAATAAAAATTCACCTGCATTTAACATCATCATGGTTAAACATATAGTAACATTTAAATTAAAGGGTGATGCTGACACCCGCCGTAAAGTAGCATCTGACTTTGCCGCGGCTCTACTCGCCCTCCCTGCGCAGATCGATTGCCTGCAGTCAATGGAAGTTGGCCTCAATGAGAATCCCGCCGAAGACTGGGATGTAGTACTTACCGCCATAGTACCTACACTCGCAGATGTAGAGGTCTACGCCAAACACCCTGCTCACGTAGCCGCCGCATCGATTGTAGCCCCCCACAAAGACTCACGAGCCTGCGTAGACTACACAATCTAACCACCCGGATCATCAGCCTAAACCGAGTTTAATCAAGTTTAATCAGGTTAAATCAAGTTTAATCAGGTTACATCAAGATTAATCAGGGTTAATCCGGTTAAATTAAGATTAATCAAGCATATCTTGATTTATCCAAATATATTTGCGCATTATACGCTTTTTTTGTAACTTCGCAAATATATCGGAGCGATAAATTCTATCCCTAATTTCACTCCGAAGTTGCCGCAATAGCTCAGTCGGTAGAGCATTTCATTCGTAACGAAAAGGTCCCGGGTTCGAGCCCCGGTCGCGGCTCTAAATTATCTTTTCTCCTCGCTATCTTGTTTTTGTAATCAGTTTACACGATTTCAATAACCGAGACTCCTCTACAGGTCTCGAAATCATAAATTTATCATTTTAGATCTCCATGAAAAAAGAATTAAATTCTTCTAAGGCTCCGGGTGCTATCGGTCCTTACAGTCAGGCTGTTCAGACCGGCAATCTTATCTTTGTATCCGGCCAACTCCCCATCAATGCCGAAAATGGTGAAATGCCCTCTGACATTAAGGCACAGACTCGTCAGAGCATCCACAATATCAAGCATATCCTCGCTGAGGCAGGCGCTACTCTTGACAACGTAGTTAAGACTACCGTATTTCTCGCTGATATGGAATACTTCGCTCCTATGAATGAAGTTTATGCAGAAGAATTCAAGGCTGTTTTCCCCGCCCGCTGCGCTTTTGCCGTTAAAGAACTTCCCAAAAAGGCTCTCGTAGAAATTGAAGTAATCGCTGCTCTCTGATCTATCAGCATTTGCTTTTCAATTGACTACAATACAAAAAATAAAAAGCGGTTGTAGAGGCAATACCCTCTGCGACCGCTTTATTAATTGTGAGTGATGCAACGGAAATATCCCCTCTGCTATCTCGGCATTAATTGTGAGTGACGCAGCGGAAATATCCCCTCTGCGACCTCCTCAATAATATAAAATTTCGTTTCAAATGGTTAGTGTGCTACAGATAGAAAACCTCACCAAATCTATTGGTGACAGAGTCCTTTTTGCTGATGTTACCCTCGGTATTTATGAGGGGGATAAAATCGGCCTTATCGCCCAGAATGGTGCCGGAAAGACTACTTTCCTTAACGTCCTGGCCGGTAAAGAGGATTACGATTCCGGTAATATCGTGTTCCGCAACGGTATCCGTATCGGGTATCTGGAGCAGCAACCGGCTTTTGACCCCGACCAATCACTTCTTGATTTTGCCACACCGGAGCGGAGGGATCACGAGGACTTCACAGGCCCCGATCTCGCACGCCAGATGCTTTATCAGTTTAACCTCACCGAGATGGATAAAAAGATGAAACATCTTTCCGGCGGTCAACTTAAGCGCGCTGCCTTGGTTAAGGTTCTACTATCCGAACCGGATTTCCTTATCCTCGACGAACCCACTAACCATCTCGACATCGAAATGATCGAGTGGCTCGAAAATTATCTGACCCGGAAACGGATGACTCTCTTGATGGTTACCCATGATCGCTATTTTCTTGATAAAGTTTGCGATAAAATCATCGAGATTGACCGTGAACAGATTTTCAGTTATGAGGGCAACTACGATTACTATCTCCGCAAACGCCAGGAGCGGATGGAGAACCTTTCTGCAGAACTTGCTAAGGTTAAGAATCTACTACGCACCGAACTTGAATGGATGCGCCGCCAACCTCAAGCCAGAGGTTCTAAAGCAAAGTATCGTATAGATAACTTCCACCAACTCGAAAAGAAAAGCCATATCAATCTCTCCGAGAAGCAGGTGTCTCTCAATGTGTCATCTTCTTATATCGGTTCGAAGATTTTTGAGGCTCATGACGTAAGTAAATCTTTTGGAGATATTACTATACTCAAAGATTGGAACTATACCTTTGCCAGATACGAAAAAGTCGGTATCGTGGGAGGTAACGGAGTCGGAAAATCTACATTCATCAAATTACTTCAGGGAATTATAGCACCTGACAGCGGACATTTTGACATTGGCCAGACTGTAAAATTCGGTTACTACTCTCAAGAAGGTATGTCTGACTTTGACGAAAAGAAAAAAGTGATTGATGCTGTGCGTGAAATTGCCGAGACCGTCCGAATCGATGATAAAACCACTCTTACAGCATCACAGTTCCTCTCTCATTTCCTCTTTACCCCGGCCACCCAACAAAAATATATCTACAAGTTATCAGGAGGCGAAAGACGACGCTTATATCTGGCTACAGTCCTGATGAAGAGTCCAAATTTCCTGATCCTCGACGAGCCCACCAACGATCTCGACATCGTGACACTCTCCATATTGGAGGAATACCTATCAAATTTCAAGGGGTGTGTAATAGTCATAAGCCACGACCGCTTCTTTCTCGACCGCATCGTAGATCACCTCTTTGTGTTTAAGGGTGATGGAGTAGTCAAGGATTTTCCCGGTGATTATTCCACATATCGTCACTGCGTAAGAGAAGAAGAAAAGGAACTGCGACAATTAGAAGCATCAACAGCGGCAGCCGCTGGCAGGGACCGCAACCCAACCTCCATAAAACCCAAAACCGAACGTGCCCCCCGCCTCACATTTAAAGAGAAAAAAGAGAAAGAAGAACTCGAGGCCCTTATTCCTACACTCGAAAAAGAGAAGAATGAGTTAGAGACAGCGATGTCATCCGGCACAATGACAACCGAAGAGATAATCGCAGCAGGCCAACGCATCCAAACCCTCATCGACCAAATCGACACCGGCGAAATGCGCCTCCTCGAACTAATGGAAAAAGAATAGATACCCAACCTCCAATCAAAATAAATCAAATTAAATCAGCCTAAATCAAGTTAAATCAGGCTAAATCAGGCTAAATCAAGATTAATCAGGTTAAATTAAGATTAATCAGGTTAAATTAAGATTAATCAAGATTAATCTTCCCCCACAAAAAAAGACTGCATCGTAACTTTACGATGCAGTCTTTATATTTGATTTTAATTAGTTTAAATTCTTAGTAGGATTAGATGATACCCTGACCGAGCATTGCATCAGCAACCTTCATGAAGCCTGCGATGTTTGCACCCTTCATGTAGTTGATATATCCATCGGGCTGCTGGCCATAGTATACACATGCAGCGTGGATAGAGTTCATGATCTGGTGAAGTTTGGCATCAACCTCTTCAGCAGTCCACATGAGGTGCTCTGCATCCTGAGTCATTTCAAGACCTGATACTGCTACACCACCTGCATTAACAGCCTTACCGGGAGCGTAGGGAAGTTTAGCCTCGATAAATGCGTCGATAGCCTCGGGAGTACAACCCATGTTAGAGACCTCAGCACAGAGGATTACACCGTTAGCGATAAGTTGCTTAGCATCTTCACCATTAAGTTCGTTCTGAGTAGCACAGGGAAGTGCGATATCAACTTTCTGCTCCCAGGGTTTCTTGCCTGCATAGAATGTGCTGCCGGGGAATTTCTCTGCATAAGGAGCAACTACATCGTTGCCTGATGCGCGAAGTTCGAGCATGTAAGCGATCTTCTCATTGTCAAGACCGGCGGGATCGTAGATGTAACCGTCAGGACCTGAGATTGTTACAACTTTACCACCAAGTTCTACAGCCTTTGTAGCAGCACCCCATGCTACGTTGCCGAAGCCTGAGATAGCGATTGTTTTACCTTCGATAGTAGTACCGAGATCTTTGAGTACGTTAACTACATAGTAAAGAGCACCAAAACCGGTAGCCTCGGGGCGGATAAGTGAACCACCGAAACTTAGACCCTTACCGGTAAATGTACCTGTATTCTCGCGAGCGAGTTTCTTATACATTCCGTACATATAGCCTACCTCGCGGCCACCTACGCCGATATCACCTGCAGGTACATCGCGGTCGGGACCGAGGTTACGCCAAAGTTCGAGGATGAAGGCCTGACAGAAACGCATGATTTCTGCGTCGCTCTTGCCGCGGGGTGAGAAGTCTGAACCACCCTTGCCGCCACCCATCGGGAGTGTAGTAAGTGCGTTTTTAAATGTCTGTTCGAAGCCGAGGAATTTAAGGATTGAGAGATTTACAGAAGCGTGGAAACGGATACCACCCTTGTAAGGGCCGATAGCGTTGTTAAACTGTACGCGGTAACCGATGTTGTTCTGAACCTCACCCTTATCGTCAACCCAAGTTACACGGAAAGTAAAGATACGATCCGGCTCTACCATACGCTCGATGATACGTGCCTTTTCAAATTCGGGATGCTGGTTGTAAACTTCTTCTACAGAAAGAAGAACCTCTTTTACAGCCTGAAGATACTCTTTCTCACCGGGGTGCTTGGCTTCGAGATTTGCCAAGATTTCATTAATGTTCATGTTAATCTTAGTTTAGATTTATGGTTAAGTCTTTATTTTCTTTTTATTCTTTTCGGTTGAGTCTATATTCTCAATCCGCAAAGGATTTCATTGGCAAATTTATAATCTTTTTTTTATCTACCAAAGAAATCCACAACTTATTTTTATCAATTTTCCATCAAATTCCCGTTTTATGCTCAATAACATATTTTACCTCTCCCTCATACACTCAGTCTCTCAGGATACTCTCTTGGTCCCCTCGATGGGGTCGCACCTATATCCGGTCTGTTCCCTACTCCCACTCATCCTTTTACAATTTGCATATACATAAAAAGAAAGCGCCCCGCAATCAAGCGGGGCGCCATTGTTGTCTATAAATTGTATCTTATCGCTTTATAGCCTTTCTCTATAATTACTCGGGCTGTGTGAAGATTACGATACGGTTCCAGTCATTGGTAGTGTAAGGCTGTACGTCTGAACCATCATACTTAACTGTGAGACGATCCTTAGCGATACCGTATTTCTCTACGAGTTGGTTAACAACTGCCTCTGCACGCTCCTTAGAGAGTTGGAGGTTATATTCTGCTGTACCTGTATCCTTATCAGCGTAACCTACTACTGTTACTACTTCCTTAGGATTAGCCTTCAACCATTCAGCCATGTTGTATACGTTAACCTCTTCTTCGGGTGAGATTACTGCTGAGTCGATGCTGAAGCGTACTGTAGTCATCAACGGTGCGTTTACACAGTTCTTAGTGACAACCTTAGTGGGTTCGGGACAGGGAAGTTGTGCTTCAAGACCTGCAATAGCCTGATTGGCTGCGAGTACCTGACCACGGAGTGCGTTAACTTCGTTGTTGAGTGATGCGATCTGAGCAAGGTTTGCACATTCGTTGTAACCTTCAAATTTGCGACCACCGATGTTGAAGTTGAAACCACCGAGAACTGCTACATTAGATTCGATTGCGTCACCGAATGCTACGTTGTTCCAGTTATCACCATAGAATGATGCACGAGCCTCAGCGAAGAAGTCTACATATTTGCAGAGACGGAAGCGGAACTGAAGACCTGCGGTTACAGGGAGTGTCCAACTACTTGTTTTTCTTGCACCGCTCTTGTTATATACATTGATTGCATCGGGAATACCACCTTCGCCATCTCTCATGTGCCATACATAATCACCACCGATACCTACAAAGGGGATAATGCTGAATACACGATTGGGATTAACACCTCCGAGTGAGTTAAACATATCCCACATCAATTCTGCATTGAGGTTAACATGATTTGCGGTCACCCAACCATATTCGTTATCATTAGCAGGAGTATCGGAGTGAAGTACGCCTCCGAGTGCGTTAATACGTACACCTAAGTAGGGTGAGAACCAGCGACCGAAACCGAAGTTGTAAGTAGTGGTCATAAGACTACGGTCTACTGTGTGATAATGGTTCTTACTGCCCATAGATCTCTCTACAAAGGGCTGGTTAATACCGGCGCCGATCTGAATAAACCAGTTGTCTCGCCAATTGGTATTGTACTGTGTCTTGGGGTTACAGGTAAATTCTGTTACGGAAACAGTTTCGTCGGAATAAACGACATCCTGTGCATTTGCACTCTGACTGAGAGCCATCGCTCCGGCAGCAAGTGCCAACATTGAGTAAACGTGAGTAGTTTTCATAACAAACTTTTTTAGAATTGTAAATAATTATGTTCGTAAATATAGTTTAAGTAGATTTGCCGGATGAATGATCTTTCGTTTTCTTTATCTCTTCATCACTGAAATCTATTTTAATAACATTAACATGTTTTATAAAGTTCAAATTAGATTTTACAAATTTTGAAATTTCCTTATAATTTCTTAATTTCGCATCTCATTATATACATCTCTTCACCTTAATATATATTATACCTTTCCTTGCACGGGATTGAAATATATTTTTCCCGATTATTTTTTTAATCGGTCACATTTTTTGTAATCTCTAACACTTATCTGCTTATTCAAATCAGTATTTGTTAGAGTCCGGATGCCCTTAAAATGAGGAAAAGATTATTCAAAATAAGCATTGATGACGAGTCTCACCTGCAGTCGCTGGCTTCTTGGACCATGACTCCGGCTCGCATCTTTATCACTTCCTTGATTTTGCTCGCGGTAATTTTTATCGCAGGGTTTCTGCTGATATGTTTTACTCCGGCTCGCCAACTTATGCCCGGATACTTCAGAGAATCCGAGAGAGCCATCACTGAGAATGCTCTTTTGCGCGTTGACTCTCTGCGTAATGCCTATCAGATTAATCAGGCTTATCTCGCCAACCTCCGCAAGGTTCTTGACACTGACCGCCTCCCTACCGACTCTATGGCTATCGTAAACCGTATGCTTTCGGTGGCACCGGACTCTTTATTACCCCCGTCTAAGGCCGAAGTGGCTCTTGCCAAACGTATGCAGCAAAGCGAGAAGTTTAATATTTCGGTACAGTCTACAATGGCTGCCGAGGGTATGCTGTTTTATCCTATAAGTGAGGATGGTGTGCAGACTGCCGAATCTAAAGATGATTATAAGGCAGTGATGATACTCCCCGTCAATACCTCCGTGATGGCTATGGCGGATGCTGTGGTAATCGCTTCTTTTCGTTCTAATGACGCTACATCATCTGGTCATTACAATCTTATCCTCCAGCACGACAACGGTTTTGTAAGTCGCTATTCCGGCCTCGGTATGCCGCTCGTAGGGAATTCAGATTATGTAGCGGGGGGCGAAATTTTATCTATGGCGAGTGCCCCCGGCTCGCATACTCCTCCTGTAGTGACAGTAGAGATATGGCACAACGGCATACCCGTAAAGCCTTTTAATTACATAAATTCTCACCGACATTTAAGACCCTCCTCTCTCCCCTCCTCCAACATTAACATTAACAATACCGCTCAATGAAGAATATAGCCGTGATGGGTTCGACCGGTAGTATCGGCACCCAGACACTCGATATTATAGCCGAAAGACCTGACCTTTTCCGGGCATCGGTACTTACAGCAGGCAAGAACTATAGGCTCCTTGCAGAGCAGGCTCGCCGCTTTCGCCCTGACAAGGTTGTTATTGCCGATGATAAGGCGATTGCACCGTTGCGCGAATTACTTGCCGACACATCAATTGTAGTTGAGGGTGGCGATAAGGCGATTGCTGAGGCCGGATGCGGCTCTAACGTTGATATGGTGCTTGCCGCTCTTGTAGGTTACAGCGGGTTGCTCCCCACCATTAACGCCATCAAGGAGAAAAAAGTCATCGCACTTGCCAATAAGGAGACTCTCGTGGTGGGCGGACAATTGATAACATCGCTTATCCGCGAGTATGATACCGAAATTCTACCCGTTGATTCCGAACATTCCGCTATCTTTCAGTGTCTGCGCGGTGAGACAATCCCCGAGGCCCGAAAAATTTTCCTCACTGCGAGCGGAGGGCCATTCCGCAAGTTCACTTACGAGCAGATGCAAGACATTACTCCGGAGATGGCGCTCCGCCACCCCAATTGGAGTATGGGTGCCAAAGTCACTATCGATTCCGCATCGATGATGAATAAGGGGTTTGAAATGATCGAGGCCCGTTGGCTCTTTGATTGTCCCCCGGAAAAAATTGAAATTCTCGTACATCCCCAATCTATTGTGCATTCGATGGTTGAATTTGTAGATGGGTCAGTCAAGGCACAATTATCTTCGCCAGACATGCACCTTCCCATAAGATATGCTCTCGGCTTCCCGCGGCGTATCCCCTCGGATGCTCCGGGATTACAACTCTCTCAAATGG
>CAMWNR010000003.1 GCA_947175665.1 uncultured Porphyromonadaceae bacterium | reverse complement strand
GTATCAGTTATTAGTTATTAAGTATCAGTTATTAGTTATTAAGTATCAGTTATTAGTTATTAAGTATCAGTTATTAAGAATTAAGTGATTGATATTGGTGTTTGTGGTTGATACTCGGGGGCGGTATTCGGTTTTTAAATTCAAAAATCATAACCGGCTTTACCGAACTTGTAACCTTGATTTTTTGTTGGAATAGTAGAAATCCTCTCAAAATGAGTAAATATTATTTCGATAGAGGTTCTTTTTAATATTTTTGGAATAGTAATTGTATATAATTTTAGTAGAATCTTAGGATTAATCAGGATTTAATACGTCAGCATCGCGTAGTGTATAGGGTTGTTAAGCCTAAAGCATATAGACGTTGATGGAAAGACGCCACAGGATTAAGATGATAAAATAATTCAGTTAAATCCGGATATATTCTTAAGAGTGCTATTATTAAAAAGATATATCATTATGAAAAATAAAGACGAATTTGTAGAGAACCCTCAGGAGGAGGCTCAGGAAGCAGTATCGCAACAGGCAGAGGAACTGAACGAGGCCGAAGGTGTGACACTCGACAATGATCCCGAGGCAGCCGAGGTGGAGATTTCCGAGATTGACAAACTGCAGGAAGAACTCGCAAAAGAAAAGAAAGAGTATCTCTTCCTTATGGCAGAATTTGACAACTTCCGCAAGCGTACCCTGAAGGAGAAATCAGAGATTATCCGCAATGCCGGTGAGAATGTACTTAAAGGACTACTCCCGATTGTAGATGACTTTGAACGAGGCATCAAGGCTTCTGAAAATGCAGAAAATGCAAATGATGTCAAAGAGGGTATGTTGTTGATCTACAATAAACTTGTCAAGTATCTTGCTCAGAACGGTGTCAAAGAGTTTGATCCTGAGGAGAAGGAGTTTGATGCTGATAAGCATGAAGCGATCTCTGTGGTACCGGTACCCGATGAGGCAATGAAGGGTAAAATCCTTGATACTGTAGAAAAAGGCTACATGATCAATGACAAAGTGCTGCGTCATGCCAAGGTTGTGGTAGGTCAATAATAAAGATACTTACTTATTGAAAAAACAGAGTGAGATGGCAGAAAAGAGAGATTATTATGACGTGCTGGGCGTAAGTAAAGACGCATCGGCCGATGAAATAAAGAAAGCATACCGTAAGATGGCCGTCAAGTATCACCCGGACCGTAATCCGGATGATAAAGAGGCTGAGGAGAAGTTTAAGGAGGCGGCTGAGGCATACGATGTACTCAGTGACGCTGATAAACGGGCCAAGTATGATCGCTTCGGTCACTCTATGGGTCCTCAAGGATTCGGAGGAGATGCCGGAGGTTACTCCTACGGCGGTGGTATGAGCATGGAAGATATCTTTGCCAATTTCGGAGATATCTTCGGCGATATGTTTGGTGGCGGTGGTCGTGGCCATTGGGGTGCAAGTGGATTTGAAGGCGCAACAGGTGGCGCACCGCGCAAACGGGTAAATAAAGGTACCGATCTGCGTATCACTGTCAAGGTGAGCCTGAAAGATATTATGAATGGGGTAGAGAAGAAACTTAAGATACCCCGTATGGTAGCGTGTGAACACTGTAAAGGTACAGGTGCCAAAGATGGTACTGCATTTAAGACGTGTGATACCTGTCATGGTAGCGGGTATGTGTCAAGCGTACGCCAGACAATGTTTGGTGCCCAGCAGACTCAGCATGTTTGTCCCACCTGTAACGGTGAGGGGAAGATTATCTCCGAACCCTGTACATATTGCAACGGCACCGGTG
Organism: uncultured Porphyromonadaceae bacterium; assembly: GCA_947175665.1. Classification (GTDB taxonomy): domain Bacteria; phylum Bacteroidota; class Bacteroidia; order Bacteroidales; family Muribaculaceae; genus Lepagella. Next base: position 48,971 of record CAMWNR010000003.1, on the reverse strand, counting down.
TAACCAAGAAAGATGAAATAGTTAGTTTCAAGATTCCCGCCGGTGTAGAAGACGGAATGGTACTCACACTTCGCGGTCAGGGTAATGCCCCGCGTCACGGAGGTGTAAACGGTGACCTTCTTATTGTGATACAGGAAGAGAAGAACTCAGAACTCATCAGGGATGGTATTGATCTGATCTATAATCTGATGCTTGACTTCCCGACAGCGGCCTTAGGCGGTGCAGCCGAAGTGCCGACAGTAGAGGGTCGCGCTCGACTTAAGATACCTGCCGGTACTCAGCCGGGTAAGGTGTTGCGTCTGCGTGGCAAAGGATTACCCAAGATGAATAGCACTGTAAAAGGTGATCTGCTTGTAAATGTAATGGTGTATATACCTGAAAACCTCACAGATGCAGAGAAGAGTGCTATTGAGAGTCTTAAAGACCAGCCCAATATAGTACCGACCGAGGCAACTTCAAAACGAATATTTTCACGACTTAGACACATCTTTAATAAAGAGAATCGTGGAGTAGATTGATATAACATAACATACATAATATCCGGATGTGTCAAACAGAAGAGGTTGTATCGCAACGCGCGATACAACCTCTTCTGCTATAAATACTTATATATCCTTTCGGTTTGGAGTTACGGGGTTACGCAAGGTAGTCGGTGAATATTAATTTCGTTGACGCTAAATTACACCGATGCTAATATTCAATCTGACACTCAGATTATAATTTTGTGGGTTTTAATATCGGTCGGAGTATCGTAATGAATGAGATAGATACCTTTAGATAATGATACTTCGGAGCCGGAAGGGAGGTTATTGATGAGTTGACCGTCGAGCGAATAGATTTGCAGATTACAGTCGTTGACATTTAAAAGCGTGTTGCCGGAAATAACCCAGGGTAAGGAAGATGCGGATATATCGTCAACACCCGAAGGCTGATCCTTGGTAACTGTAAAAGTGATGTGTCCGTCAGCGGCCCGACGGGCAATATTTGATATGGAGAATCCGGTAGATTGCTTACTCCATGATTGCAAGGAGGGTTCGGTTTCAAAGGAGAGCGAGGTATTATTGGTACTACCCGGAAATGTATCACCGGCTCTTGTAAAAGAGGTAGACCTGCCGTCAGCCTCCACTATATCAACATATTGGTGATTAACAAGATTATTAACTATATTATCATCCCATATATTCTGATTGAAATCGATGTGCCAAACCAGCATGCCCTCTGCCGGTATAAAAGCATCGTTGAGTTCATGTTTTCTGCATTCCAGAATAAAGAACTCATCTTCATCATCGGTAGGAATAAGGAGTCCGTCGTTAGATATATTGAGGGGAGACAACGTATAATCACCCTCGGCAACAAGTGTGGCGGGACTGCACCAACCGAGGCTAAGACGTTCAAACAGAGAGAGGAAGGGAGGGGTGCGACCCTCATCATTGTAAGATCCTACATCCATTGTGGAATAATATCCCGGAGTGCAGGCAAAGGAGTAAGAAGTGGCATATAGATCAGGGAGACCGAGAACATGAGAAAACTCATGCACGAAAGTACCTATACCATCCGGACGCTGATAGGTGTAGTCCATCTCATTGCTCATGCCGTAAGAGTTAAGTATCTTACCGTCAAAAGAGTACTCATCCTTATGATTGTAATCCTCTAAAGTGGCCGAATGAGGCCAGATAAGCGTAGAGGTACCGGTATCAGCCTCACCGAAACCGGCATAAAAGATATACATGTTATCGATATATCCGTCATTATCAAGGTCATATATGGAAAAATCGACTGTATTATCAAGTTGCTGACAAGCCTCGATACACATCTCATCGGGATGAAAGTCGATACCATCCATATCATTACCACCGTAATAAATGCCCGGTTCGCGTAAGGTCAGCGGACCATATACATCAAAATGCGGGCGGAATTTACCCATTGAATTTTCGATAAAGAAATCCCGGGCCGAACCCGAAGCACCATTGTCGGAAAATCCCTCTTCATTAAGCATACGGTTGAAATAATCGTGAGGGTCAGCCATAGAGAACCGGTTGTCGCTGTAATTGACAAGGACTACGAGAGCGCGTGCTTCACCCTCAGAGGGGAAATGAGTACCCGAAAAAGTGTATTTCTTTTTGGCAGTCGTTGAGATGTCAGAAGTGCGGAGCAGCGAAGGGCGCAGCATACCGTCACTACCTTTTTCGAGCAAGGTGCCATCTTCGGTAAAGATTTTGTGCCCGTTCTCATCACCTTTCAGTATAATGTTGATGATAGAGCCATCAGGTTGAGTATAAGGTATTGGATTGGGTGAAGCCGGTTTTGCTAATGCACAACCTATTCCGGCCACTAACGCAATACTAAAAGCGCAGATAGCCGGAATATGATTGATAGAAATAAAAGATGAAGCGAACCGCACGGCACGCTTCACAGGTGAAAGTATAATTCGATTCATGAATGCGTTGTTCTATATTTTTTGTAGAGAATAACTCATCTACGTATACAAATTAAAAAAGAGTTTCTTATTACCTGCTTACTTACCATTCGTAAGAGATATCTACTCCGAGGCCATTAAGGGTGATATTGGAGTAATATGCATTCCAGTAATTGGAAGTAAGCAACTGATAAGTCACTCCTATATTAAACGCTTTTTTACCGTTATTATTATTCTGACCCTGAAGAGGAATTCTTACACCTACAGATGGGCGGAAATAGAAATATTGCTGACTCGAAAGGTAACCGTCATTTACCTGCAGGTAATTGCCCGCCAGGAAAGAGCAACCGAGTTTGATGTCGGCATAAAAAGCGGTCGAGGTCGGGGCGCCGACATTAAATCTGAAATCGGTGAAAATAGGGATCATGACACCGGTCTTGGTTGCATCTCTAAACTCATCAGGACGAGGTTGCACCCAATTGCCATAGTCGCCATTGATATGCGAAAAGGCTATATCCACACCGATACCGGCTCCCATAAAGAACCAATTGCTATATTTAAAACCCTGAGATGTAGAAAATCCGAGGAAATCAACATTATTATTACCTATACCTTTAATGTATTTGGCATCCACATAACCCTTATAGTTAAAACCACCTACGAGGGCAGGACGTATTAACTGCGGTATCTGGTTAGCAATCTCATAATATTGAGCACTTGCGGTGCTAACGCTAAATAGTGCTGTAAAAAACAGTATGAATGAAAGGAAACGGTTTTTCATAATTTCGAAGTGTTAAAATATCTTATCATCCTAACACATCAACCCTTACAATAGTTCATTTATAATAGTTTATCCGCCCGTCAATAAAAAAGTACCAATAACAAATAACTAATAACTAATACTTAACACCTCAAACCTAATCACTAATCACTAATACCTAAAACTTACTCCAGCCCTCCGATAAGTTCGGTGATTTTTTTTACAGCATGGTGGTAAGATGCTTTAAGGGCGCCGATTGAGGTGCCGAGAATATCAGATATTTCCTCGTACTTCATCTCGTCAAAATACTTCATATTAAATACGAGGCGTTGTTTTTCGGGTAAGGAGGCTACGGCCTTAAGCAGTTCTTTATGCAATTCCTCGCCATCAAAATACTCATCGGCCTCCAGATTATCGAGAAGAAAAGAGGAATCTTCCGAATCGGTCGGGATAGATTGGCGTGACTTCTCACGGTTAATGAAATTTATAGATTCATTAACCGCAATCTTATATAGCCAGGTAGACAGTTTGGCGTCACCGCGAAAATTATGGATATTATTCCACGCTTTCAGGAATACATTTTGCAGCAGATCGTTGGCATCATCGTGGTCAAACACCATTTTACGAATCTGCCAATATAGAGGTTCTGAAAAAGTGCGTACCAGCATTTCGAACGCCTTGCGGGCGGTCGATTCTCTTTGGAGATCTTCGATAATTTTTTTCTCATCGATAGCAGCAGAGTACGCCATAGTCATTAAATATTTTTGTAAAGATATAAAAAAGCGAAAATCATACCAAATAAAAAGAGGTTGAACCCCGCGAAATGTTAAAATTTAACAAATTTTATAGAAACATGGTTTAAATAAAAAATATTATTGAGAAGCAGTTAAACTTTATGCGCAGTATGGGGTCATACATATAAATAAATAGGGTTACAGAGGGATAATAAATCACAGTGTAATCCTTGATTGTTGTATATAAATAAATTAGCGTTCCGTCATGGGAAAAGAAGATAAATTGTTAAACAGTGTCGGGCGGCAACATGGTATGAAAGTACCCGAGCGATACTTTGATGAGTTTGCTGCAAATATGATGGCTCGACTGCCGGAATATCCGGAAAAACCGGTAGTACCCGTATTGAGTCGCTGGCAGCGTATCAAGCCATACGTTTATATGGCGGCGATGTTTGCCGGTATATGGTGTATGATGAAGATGTTTCATATCGCCTCACAAAATGCACAGTCCAGTATGGATGCCGTACCCGAGCCGGTAGTGCTTGCCATGCAAGAACCTGCAGGAAGAGAGTATATTGAGTATATGGATATTGAGGAAAGTGGAGATTCCGATTTTGAGATTGAGACACTTGTAAGTGAGTCATATACCTCTATCAATGATTTCGAGAAAGATTTCGGATACGAAATATCACCCGAATATCAGAATATGATTTGAATTACTGCTTAATTTCATAATATCGTTTAATTTTAATTACTTACTTATATACTTATTTACTAATAATATATGAAGAGACTTGTACTTATTTTGGTTGCAATAATTAGTATCGGTTTTGCAGTCTCCGCCTCCGAGCAGGGTCAGAAACCGCAACCGAAGATGTGGAAAGAGATTCAGGAATATAAGTTGAAATTTCTTGCTCAGGAGATAGAACTCAAGGAGGATCAAAAAGCCGAATTTGTTGATACATACAATGCTATGAGTCAGCAAAAATTTAAAAATTTTGATGAGATGCGTTCGCTGGAGAAGAAACTCAATGATAATTCTACCGATGCTCAGTATAAAGAGGTATCAGATAAGATAGCCGACCTTAAAATGAAAGATGCCCAACTTGAGAAAGTATATGACGAAAAATTCTCAAAATTTCTCACTCAAAAGCAAATATATAAAATGAAAGCCGCTGAGGAGAAGTTCAGGCAGAAGATGCGCGAGATGCATCACAAGAATAAGTCAAAAAAACCGGCTAAGAGCAAGAAGAAATAAAGGCTCATCGGTTTTATTGGGATCGTGGCAAACTATTTTTAACAAACCGAGTTATACTAATGTAACTCACCATAAAAATGTAAATATGACTCATATCCCCAGAACAAATATCAGAGCAGGGCATCGCTTGGCGATCGCCCTGTTTTGTCTTTTTTTTAAGTTTCTTTGTGCCGATGGTTCTTTTACCGCACCTGATTTCGCCTTTCCCGAGACAGTACGCAGTGATGCCCGGACAATGATGCAGGAATCCATAGATAAAGGTGATTTTATAACTGCTATTTATGCCGCCAATGAGATAGCGGTCGCAAATCGTATCACATCTACTGATAGTCTGCAGGCATCGATCAGCAACTATCGGCTTATTGCAAGTCATGCTGACAAAGTTGACAAGGCTTTATGCGATTTGATTGAAGCAAGATTACTGACTGATTTCTACTCCTCGCGGCGATATATCTATGACAACAGGAATCTTCCGGATACTCCGGTCGATGCCGAACCCGCTCTGTGGAGTGGCCGACAGTTTCGTAATCAGGTGACCGCACTTATAAAAGATGTACTCGCTTCAGAAAACGATCTTAAGAAAGTTTCGCTTGAAGATATATCCCTGCTGCTTACGGATTATGCAGAGGTGGCACAATGCGGTTACTCGGTGTGGGACTTTGCCATATTCAGAGTGATTTCAATCTCTCAACAACTAAATCTTGAAGATAAGGAATTAAAGCCGTTATCACTGATAGACAGTCTTATAGCATCTGAGATGAATCAGGGTAATGAGTCATACCCACTTCTTCAGGCCAGACTTAAGAAGTTAGACTATATTTCAGGTCGCGAAGCGCGCCGGAATTACGGAAGCGAATTGCTCGAAGTATATCCGGAGGGAAGCCAATTTCGTCCGCAGGTTGTAGCGGTGCTGTGTCAAAGTGATGCCGTACCGGCAGATACTGACACCGAAAAGTTAAAGAGATATGAACTTCTTGAAAATACCTGTAATGCTTATCCTGACAGCAAGTATGCCGATTGCCTGAAGAGCATGATGCAGGTTATGAAGCAACCGACGGTAACATTTGACCAATCCTCACAATGGTTGCCCGAAACGCCTCAGACCCTCACGGTAGTGTCGTCAAACATGACAGGGAGTCATCTGATACTTATACCAATCTCGGCAGCGCAGGCACAAGGTGGGGTAAACAGACTCAGCAGTGTAGTGCCGACAGGGAAAATTATAGATTGTGGTATCATTAAATCCACCGATCGCCCCTATACCGTTACTGATACCATATCAGTACCCGGATTTAAAGCCGGATACTATGCGGTCGCAGTTTCTGAAAATTCTCAGATTTCGGGCATATATAAAGATTTAAAAAACCAATATCCGAAAATTATCAATGTAAGTGATATAGGATTCTTTGCTGTATCTGGTACATCGACTGCTGATAAATCGCCCGAATTATATGTAGTTGATGCGCGCACCGGAAACCCGATAAAGGGTGCTAAAGTGATACTCGAAAATACAGGAAAGCCTAAGAAAAGTGTAACTCTCTATACCAATTCGGACGGTATGGTAAAATCACCGTTTGAGTATGGCAATGCCACAATCTCCTATCATGGGAGTCAACTCAAGGAGTATTATTATGCCAACGGTTATTACGGTGGTAACCGGAGAGACTATGTAGCCGAAGTACTTACCGACCTCGCAATCTACAAACCCGGCGATACCCTGCAGGCGGTTGCGGTAATAGGGAAAATAAGTAAAAACCTTCTCTCGCCGCTCAATGATATGAAGGTTACTCTCTGTCTCTATAATCCTAATGGTAAAGTTGTGGAGAGCAAAGAGATGTTGAGTGGGAATATGGGCCGTGTCACTGCCAACTTCACACTCCCCGCAGATGGTATCACAGGGAGATACAGAATATCGGCCGAAGTTAAAAACGGCAGCAATAACACCAGTTCGATAGGGGATACCTATATAGAAGTGGCCGAGTATAAGGCTCCATCATTTTATGTAAAACTCAACCGTCCGGTTATCAATCAGGATGGAGCGGAAAATAGTGTAGAGTTAACCGGTTGCGTGACCACATATTCAGGTTTGCCGGTGGCAGACAGCAAGGTAACCGTGACGCTCAACTATCAGCAACCGTATTGGAGAATAATGAATAGCGGAGCGGACAATATGCAGTATGCCGGTAATGCTGTCACCGACAAGTCCGGTACATTCCGGCTCAATGTCACTCCCGCCGACTTCCCGGCATTAAGCAAAGATAACGGTATTATTACAGCCAAGGCAGTAGCCACACTCCCGGGGGGCGAGACCCAATCCTCACCCGGAGAGACCGTTTCAATGGCACCGGGATATACATTGACGCTCAATATCCCGGATCGTATTGAGGTGACAAAGGACTCGATTACGCTTAGTGCGAAAGTGACAGACCTTATTGGTAATCCTGCCATAAGGGATATTCAATATGAAATATCGAGTATTACCGGTACCAAGAAGAACCCTGTGACTGAGGTTGTGAAGAGTGGTGAGTTTAAGTCGCCCGTACTTACTCTGGCAACTACCGACCTGAAGTCCGGAAAATACAAGATAAGATTTATACTCGAAGATGCGTATACAGAAACCGATTACACCGGCAATCGCATAGCGCGAAATGATACCGCTACCTGCGACTTGATATTATGGCGAGACACTGATGTCGTGCCGCCGGTGGCTACCCCCCTTTGGGTGCCTGTAAATAAGGTATACGCTGAGGCCGGGAAGAACACGGTAGAGATAACACTCGGTAATACGTATACCCCCAACAGGATATTCTGTCTTATCTCAAATTCCAACGGGAAAATAGAGCAGAAATGGCTCACTCCGTCAGGTAAAAATATGAGACTCAAAGTCAATGCACCTGCCTACGGGGAGGTGGTAAGAGTATCATTATTCGGTATGAACGATCTTGATACGTCAGAAGAGTCAGTAATGATCTATCCGGCCGAAGAGCGCATCAAACCGAAATTCGAGACCATCACCTACCGCGACAAGTTAGTGCCGGGTAGTAAAGAGCAATGGAAATTCAGATTTACAGAAAACGGCAACGGTTTATCGGCCGCGGCAGTGGCTGTTATGAGCAATAAGGCGCTCAACTCCATCACTCCATTCAATTGGAGATTTGCTCCGGAGCGCTATCTCTCATCCTCTACCCGCGGAAATATTGATGTGTATAATTCCGGTTTAATATTCTTCTATTATCAAAAGCCGTTGCAACAGAAGTCGGGTAATTGCACAGGTTTAAGTATACCCGATTGGCAATTCTGGGGATACCCGTTATCAAGAAATCTATACATACGTGATACACGGATGTATAAGAGTTCGCTATCGGCCGCTAAGAGTGAAAACGGCGTGGACACAATAAATGCAACCGGAGTAATTGATGAGGCATATAGCGATGCGACACTGGAAGAAACGGCTGTAAGTGTTGCTCCCACTATGGCGTACCTAACCGGGAGTGTAGCAGATGTAGAAGCGGATGCAGGTGCGTCAAATGGTAAGGATGATAATAGCGAAGAAATCACTTTACGAGATACGGAATACCCCTTGGCCTTCTTCTCACCGTTGCTGAGTGCTGATGAGGAAGGAGTGGTTGAGGTAAACTTCGAAGTGCCCGATTTCAATACAAGTTGGGTAATGCAATTGCTCGGTTATGATACCGATATGCGGTCTGCGATCCTTACTCTTGATGCCGTGGCCTCAAAACCGTTGATGGTATCGGGCAATATACCCGCATATCTGCTCACCGGAGATAAATGTGTAATAGGCGCGAATGTATATAATAATACCGATTCAACAGCCGATATTCATGCCCGAGTCGAGGTTGTAAATACCATGACGGGAGATGTGATCGCATTTAGCGAAGAGACATTCCGTAACGTTGAGGCCTCAGGCGCAAGACTGATAAATCTTGACTTGAAGACACCCGGCAATGTCGCATCATTAATAATAAGAATCACGGCAGATAATGAGAAAGGTAGCGATGGCGAACAGACGCTAATCCCCATCTACCCCTCTTCACAACCCGTGATGGAGACCTATACCTTCTATCTCACCGATTCTGATAATGAAGTAGAGATGCGCCTGCCTGCTATAGGTAAAGATGCTCAGGTGACTATGAATTACTGTTCTAATCCATACTGGTATGTCATCACAGCGCTCTCAGGTATCGCCTCTCCCGATTCGGAATCAGCATTAGTTTTGGCAAATGCTGTATTTGCCAATGCCATGAGCAACGGCATCATCACCGGCAACCCCGATATACGTCAAGGGTTAAAAGAGATGCTGGAGAATACGCATGATGCAACAGCGCTTTCGCCGCTCGAACAGAATAGAGCGCTTAAGTTGACCGGCCTTGGAGAAACCCCCTGGGTAAACAATGCGGAAAGTGAGAGTGAGCGTATCGCATCACTCGCTACATATCTGAACAGTACTGATGCGCAAGGGGTTATTAAAAAACTCATCGACAAATTGATAGCCCTGCAGTCTGCCGATGGCGGATGGAGTTGGATGAAGCAGATGCCCGTGTCACCCTATATCACTACCCGGATACTTGAGCGATTGGGAAAACTAAACGCTTCGGGATATATGCCCGACTCCCGGGAATTGAATAGCGCTATCTCGGCGGCTCTTAAGTATTCTGATGCAGAGATGATAAAAGGTTATAATCAGTGGATCAAAACCTCTAATACCCCTTATCCGCTCTCATCGGAGATCAGTTATATGCTCATGCGCAAGAATCTTACTTCAGGCGATATATCTAAAATAAATAAGCGGGAATTATCACCTGAATTAAAGAAGATTGACGCCGAACTATACCGTAGATTGCCTGAAGAATGGAAATCACTAACGTTAGCCGATAAAATCTCTGGGGCATCTCTATTGAAGTATAAGGGTAATGACGGATTGGCAAAAGAGATTATGACTTCTGTATTGCAATTCGCCTCATATAAGGAGAATAAGGGGATGTGGTTTGATGTGACAGGAGATATATACGCCAGTGCTACCGGGTTATCGTTGGTCGCATCGTGTGCGCAGTGTCTAAAAGAGGTGGATCCTCAAAATCCTGCGCTTCCCAAACTGATACAATATCTCGTATTATCACGTCAGACACAAAACTGGAGTGAGGGCAACTCAGCGGCCGACATTGCAGATATGGCCTCGGCGGTAGTAAATAACTCACAGTTCACACACACTGCTGATGCTAATGCAACCCCCGCAATATATATAGGTGATATGATGATGGAGGTACCTGCTGCGCAGACCAAAAGCGGAAACATCTACTTCAATCTTAATCCCGAGGAGATAAGTGGTAAGACCATAAGTATCCATAATCGCGGAGGTAATATCGCGTGGGGAGGGATAATGGTGCAGCGGAGCGAAGAGATGTCGCATGTCAAACCGATGAGTGTAGGAGCATTAAAGATCGAAAAAGCCCTCCTGCCTGTAGAAATCAGCGACGGCAAGGTAAAAACGGGTAAGAACAGTACCCGATTCCATGCAGGTGATAGAATACTTGTAACTCTCACCCTTATCGCTGATCGCGATATCGATTATGCGATGATAAGAGATACGCGCCCTGCCTGCGTAAGACCAGCCGAGCAACTTACCGAATACAAATCACAAGACGGCATAATGATGCTCGTAGAACCACTCAAGGACGCAACCAATATCTTTATCACCTCCCTCCCCAAGGGTAAGCATATCATATCATACGAGGTCTATGCCGACCGTGATGGCCAATACTCATCAGGTATAGCGGAGATCCAATCGCTATACTACCCGATGATAACGGCGCGCTCAGGCGGTACGAGAGTCGAAGTGACTCAATGATGAGACTGCACCAGTAATCAATTCCCAAAAAAAGTTAATGCCACGAAGGCATTAACTTTTTTTGTGGGTTGGGGTCTAAATCGGGCGCACGCGAGGTAATTATAATGACAAATACTGTATTATTTTTAATCTACTCACTTGCAATATAGAAAAATTATTATTTAATTTGCTTTTGCAAAAAACTGAATATCCGTTTTCTGCCCACTCGTAAGTCTGTTATTGTCGATACCATGACTTGACTATATCTGCCGGAAATTTAAATAAAGTAGATGGAATTTAGTCAAAATTTACTATATCTGTCGAATATTTAAATAATCCTGCGGTATCTTTAATATAATAGAGAATTAAAACTATTAATAACGTAACATATAAATTCAACCAAATGAAAAAACTGATCCTGACATTTTGTGCAGCCCTGGCTGTTTTTTCAGCATCGGCCGCTTTTGATGGTACAGTATTTTATGAAGAAGACTTCATAAATATGGCTATTGACAGCGATGTACCGGTCGATGGCTGGCTCACTAAGGGCAACGGTCTTGCCCCCTACGGAGATATTGCTCCGATCTTCTTTAAAGATGATGATAAGGTGCTTGATTATGTTTTGCTTACAGCCGGTCAATATACCTACGCTATGGCAAATACCATATATGAAGGTGGGGCTGCCGCTGATCAGTGGCTCATCTCACCTGAGATAGAGGTTCCTTATGATGACTTTGCTGTTTCATTTAGAGCAGTGGCATATTGTGCTATGGGTCAGATGAAGAATGGTAATAACACCTTCGATGTTTATATTTCAGAAGGTGGTACAGAGGTATCGGATTTTGTAAAGATCGGTTCATCGGCTGTAAAGAGTGATACCAACATCGAATTCTACCCTAAAGATTGCGTATTCTGTGCGTCAGGCTATAAGGGTAAGAAAGTGCGTGTGGCATTTGTAACCACCGGTGCCGATGTAGGTTTCACCGGTTTTACAAACATCTCTATGGCTCAATACTCTGTAGAGGTTGCCAATAACCTGACCACTTCATTTGTAAGACCCGGTGAGCAGATGGCGGTCGACTATAACCTGCGTATGAAAACTCCGCTCCCCTGTAATTATGTCAAGGCAACTCTTACGCTCGAAAATGGTAAGACATTTGAAACTCGTGTAAGAAAAAATCTTTACGCTTCATCTATTACTTCGGCTATCGGTGTAGTGACTCGTATTACATTCAATAATATAGGTGTACTTGCTGACGGTGAGTCGATGAACTATACTCTTACTATCGAACCTGAGTTTGAAGGCGCTATCCCGGTTACATTTACCGGTACAATCAACTGCCCGGTTTACTCATATATCAATAACGTAGTAGTAGAGGAACTTACTGCTACCGGATGTACATATTGCCCGAGTGGTATTGCGGCTCTGGAATATTATGCTGATAAGTATAAAGGTAGTGAGACTCAGGGTAAGACTATCAACATCGCCGTACACGGATATGTAAATCATCCAGACCCGATGAGTGAAGGTGTTGAGGAATATGAGCAGAAACTCAAAGGCCTTACCAATTCAGGTTATCCCGCTGCAATGTTCAACCGTGGTGCAAGTCAACTTCAGCCTACTGCAAAGGCTGAGTTTGAGGCCGAGATAGAGAAAGCATCTTATACATACGCCAAGATTAACAAAGTAGAGGCACCTGTACTTGATCTTGAACACGATTGGGATGTTATAGGTCGTGAAGTAAAAGTTAACTATTCTGTAAAGAATGCGTATAAGTCGCTTAATCTCCCGCTCAATGCAGCGATAGTTCTTATCGAGAACGGTGTGAAAGGTAACAACTCCAATTACGCACAGACCAACTACTTTGCAAATCGTACTGCTTCTGACGTAACCAGTCTTTACGGTTCATGGCTCGTGCCGTATATCAGCAAGTTCCTCAGTGGCGGCGAACTCGGTCAGTCGACCGTACCGGCATCCAAGATGGTTTATGAGCATGTAGCGCGTCTTTGCTATCCCACATTCTATGGTACTACTATCAGCGAAGAGTGGAACGAAGATGAGTATCAGACATTTGATATGACATTTAAGGTGCCTGAGAACATAATGGATATTAAGAATACAGAGGTGATTCTTATTATTACCGATGCTGAGTCAAGTAAGATCGTGGCTTCTGACATTATCCCTTATTCTGAATATACCAAGGTATCAGAAGTAAGCGAGGTAGAAGCCGGCAATATCTCAATTGCCAAAGGTGGTAATCAGGTAGAAGTTGTAGCCGAAGATGGTACAGTAGTTGAGATTTACTCACTCGACGGTGCAAAAATCGGTAACTACACAGTAGTAGGTGGCCGTCTTGACGTTGCTCCGGCAGCCGGTGCAGTAATTGTAAAGGCAAGCAACGCAACAGAAACCAAGACAGCAAAACTTCTCTTCTAATCAAGGAGAATTATAATCGCAAAGCAAGAGGCTACACCGCAAGGTGTAGCCTCTCTTGCTATATACCCATTTAAGCGAACAGGATATGCCGTATCGATCACGATTATCCCGCTGTGTTGATTACTTCAGTTTATCGAGTGAGGTGGTTAGGCCCTCGCGATTCAGGATTACGTTGGGGAAAATCTTTTCTGCTTCTTCTTTGAAGAGGTTATCATCGGTGTAGCGCGATGAGTAATGACCCGTGAGCAACCACTTCGCTCCTGATAACCGCGCCATCTCAGCGGCTTGTGAGGCAGTAGAGTGTCCGCGGGCTATCGCCTCCTTTAAATTGCAATCGAGATATGTGGTCTCATGAAAGAGTAGGGTAGGGGAATTAAGTCTCTCTGCCATAGCCGGATCAAATGCGGTATCCGAGAGGTGAGCGTATGATAGTGCCGGATCTGCCGGAGCAGTAAGGATGTTGTTAGGTATTACCGTGCCATCCGGCTTCACGAAATCCTCACCCGATTTAAGAGATCCGAATTTACTGAACGGAACATTATGAAAGTCGCACATAGCGCGATTTATATGCCTTAGCCCCGGTTTCTCTTCAAATATGTACCCGACTGTAGGCAGACGATGCTTTAACGGGAGGGTGCGAACCGTAAGGCTCTTATTCTCAAATACAATCTCCTCCTCTTTAGGATTGATAATGTTGAATTTCACTTCAAAAGGGAGATCCCTTGAGAAGAAATCAAAAATCTTGCTTAATATCTCTTTCCCCTCTTTAAATGTGTGGATGGTAATCTCACCTCCGGCCGAGTGCAGGCCGAGAGTGCCGATCAGACCCGGGAGTCCGAATACATGATCGCCATGCAGATGAGTGAGAAAAATATGATTTAACCGATTAAACTTAAGTCTTTTGCGCATCAGCGCCAACTGCGCGCCCTCACCGCAATCCACCATAAAGAGGTTGCCTCTGAAATCGACCACTGTAGAACTCGGTTGGTGACGGGGTGTAGGTTTGGCCGACCCGCAGCCGAGCGTATGAATATCAAATTGCGACATGAGATACTACATTTGAGTAGATAAAACAGAATATATATATAATCAGATTACATTTGTGTATAATCCTTGGCGAGACCGCCGGTACCGGTCTCTTTGTAGAGCGAAGGGAGGTCATGGCCTGTCTCTTTCATAACTTTTACCAGTTTGTCAAAAGATACGCGGTGAACGCCATCGGTAAAACTCGCGTAGATATTGGCATCAAGAGCACGCGCGGCGGCGTAAGCATTTCGTTCGATACATGGTATCTGTACGAGTCCGCATACAGGGTCACAAGTCATGCCGAGATGGTGCTCCAGACCCATTTCGGCAGCATATTCTATCTGTGCCGGCGAACCGCCGAACAACTGGCTGGCGGCTGCCGCCGCCATAGCGCAGGCCACACCTACTTCACCCTGGCAACCCACCTCGGCACCGGATATGGAAGCATTGTGCTTAACGACATTGCCAAATAATCCGGCAGTAGCAAGAGCATGAAGCATCTGCATCTCCGGAAATTCGCGGCTCTTCCATAAATGGTAAAGTACTCCCGGTACTACTCCGCAAGATCCGCATGTAGGTGCGGTGACAATGGTGCCACCCGAAGCATTCTCCTCGCTCACTGCAAGCGCATAAGCAAATACGCGACCGCGGGACTTAAGATTATCGCGATAGCCACCGGCCTTGACAAAATATGAATTAGCCTTACGTTGCAGATTAAGCGGACCGGGTAATCTCCCTTCGCGGGCGAGACCCCGTTCTACAGCATCCTTCATAGCCTGCCATACTTCTTTCAGATAATCCCATATTTCGGGACCCTCGCACTGCTCTACATACTCCCAATATGCCCGGCCGGTGCGCGCACAATATTGCATAATCTCGGTTAGGGTATCAAGGTTATAAATCTCCGGCGAACCCTCGCGCGGTTTACCCTCCTCCTCGATAGCACCACCGCCCACGCTGTAAAAAGTCATCTCATCGGTAGGAAAACCTATATCATCGAGAGATTTAAAAGTCATGGCATTGGGGTGGTAGGGGAGAAATACGTCAGGTTTCCAGACAATGTTGACGGGCATCTCCGATTTAGACAGAACATCGAGAATGGCCACGTCGGTCATGTGACCCTTGCCTGTAGCGGCAAGCGAACCGTAAAGAATCACTTCAAAGCCGCGTGCGCCCTTATGAGAATCCAGAAAGATCTCAGCCGCTCTGCGCGGACCCATAGTATGTGAAGAGGATGGCCCGGTACCGATCCGGAATAATTCCTTAATAGATTTCATTGTCGTAAATAATTAATTAAAGTTTCGCTCGGTTGACTTATAGTTTATGAGTTTATAAGATTATGAGTTTATCTTATAATATCACTGATGTTTGATTCTTTAGCCTTATAAACACACCGTGCAATCGCACATAAACTGATAAACCTCAGATTTTAAAGATCTCCCGTAACTTGCGAAATTTGAATTATAAAATTTTATATATGCGAATTTACAAAAAAAATATCAGAGTATGATTTAAATATACATTTAGTTAGGGGGTTGTAGATGATTTTGTTGCAGGGGTGAGGAAAAATTGTTTATTTTGCATAAATTTTTCCCGCATAAATGAAACGATTTTTGAGATATTCTCTTATTATTATATTCGGATTATTACCTGTAGTTGTGATGCGTGGTGCATCTGCCTCTGAGGTAACCGACTCACTATACAAAATGCTCGATGAGGTCGATGTGGTCGCCACCAAATATGATACTGATTTCAGAGGAGCGGCAGTGTCGGGTACTGTAGTTAATCAGAGCAGATCAGAGCGACTTGGTCTTGTCGATATTAAGGGATTATCAGAAATTGTGCCAAACTTCTACATCCCCGATTACGGCTCAAGAATAACATCTACAATTTATGTGCGCGGTATCGGTGCGCGTATGGATCAGCCTGCGGTAGGTCTGACTGTAGATAATGTCAGCATCATCAATAAAGATGCCTACGATTTTGACGTGGCCGATATTGCATCGATGGAGATGCTGCGCGGTCCGCAGAGTACCCTCTTCGGCCGTAATACGATGACCGGACTTATCAATATCCGGACATTGTCGCCATTTGATTTTACCGGATGGAGAGGACTCGTCGAACTCGGACCCAACAACCTCTTCCGCTTTAATCTCGGATGGTATCACCGATTTCATCATCGCTCCGGACTGGCCATAGTAGGGAGTTTTTACAGAAACGGAGGGATGTTTAAGAATGTCTACAATGACCTCCCTGTAGACAGGGAAGTAAACGGAAATATCCGCGTCAAATTTAACTGGAACCCGACCGACAGGGTTGGGATAACCAATACTCTTACAACCTCCATATTGCGACAGGGGGGATATGCATACGAGCAGGTAAAGACAGGTGAAATAAACTATAACGACACCTGTTTTTATAACCGTTTTATACTCAACGACGGCCTGACGGTAAATCATAAGATCGGAGACCTTACCCTTATTTCGGTGACTACCCTCCAGCATATCAATGATAACATGACACTGGATCAGGATTTTCTCCCCCTACCATATTTCACCCTGACGCAAAAGAAAAAGGAAACCTCTGTCACCGAAGATATTATGATCAAGGGGGCAGCGCTCAACGGTGATTATAAATGGCTGGCCGGAATATACGGTTTTTACAGGCATTGTCGTATGGATGCGCCCGTGACTTTTAAGGATTATGGTATAGAAGCGCTTATAGAGGCAAACCGAAATAAAGTGAATCCATACTTCCCTATAAAATGGGATGAACGCCAATTTGTACTCGGCAGTAACTTCAAACTCCCGTCCGGAGGAGTGGCCTTATACCACGAATCACAATATAAACTGCGCGATTTATCTTTCAGGTTAGGTCTGCGACTGGATTATGAGAATATGAAGATGAGGTATCTTAATAATTGTCAGACCTCATATACTATCTATAATAATCCGTCGGGCGTGTTGCCGCTACCCGAGAATGCACCGGTTTACAGAGAGGTGCCTGTAGATCTGAAGGAGAGTGGAAACTTGAGTCACGGATACCTGATGTTTACCCCCAAACTAAGTGTAGTATATCATCTGCCGACACTGTCATTGAGCAACCTATACCTCTCGATAGGGGAGGGGTTTAAAGCAGGAGGATATAATACCCAGATGTTCTCTGATGTATTGCAACAGAAACTGATGGAATATATGGGACTCGGTGGTAAATATGATGTAGATGATATAGTGAGTTACAAGCCCGAGAAGAGTTGGAATTATGAAGTGGGAGCACACCTTAATTTCTTTAACTCCAAACTCAAGACTGACGTATCGCTATTCTATATCGACTGCCTCGACCAGCAACTAACAGTATTCCCCGAAGGGGAGACAACCGGCAGATTGATGACAAATGCAGGCCGCACACGCAGTTTCGGGGGAGAAGTAAGTATCACTTCCACCCCATTCAGCGGATTTAGTGTGATAGCAAGTTATGGATATACCAATGCTCGCTTTGTAAAATATATCAATGGCAGCGAAAATTATAAAGGTAAGCGACTGCCATACGCTCCCTCCAACACATTATTTGCGGAGGCCGACTATCAGATAAACTGCTCGACCGACGGATTGAAGTTTGTAGATGTCAGTGTCAACTTCAGCGGGGTAGGGGATATATACTGGAACGAAAGCAATACCCTGCGACAGAAATTCTACGGTCTGCTCGGCGCCACCGCATCTTATAACTCACCGAGGTGGAGTGTGGAAATATACGCCAAAAACCTGACAAAAACCAAGTACTATACATTCTATTTTATGTCAATGGGTAATGAATTCCGGCAAAAAGGAGCGCCATTGCAATTCGGAATAGTACTGAGGGCGAAATTCTGATTTTAATTTGGAAAATTAAGGAGGGTTGATTAACTTTGAACCCGTAAACAAAGAAACTCTATATCGATTGATATGCAATCTGCCAATCGGCGGAAGTAAATAAAAAACGATTTATCTAATACATCTGCGAAGGATGTAAAATTCATATTATAACATGAAAAAATATAACAAATTGGTATTGGCGGCAATCCCATTGACAGCGTTGATGATGGGTGCCTGTAACTCATCGGAACCTGTAAGTGAGACTACTTATCAGATCCGTATGAATAATCTCATTATACCTCACAGTCCTGCCGAAGAAGTCACCGTGCAGACCAACGTGCAATATTCAAGCAAGATGGATTATGTAAATAATTCACTCACTTTGACAGCAAACGATGTTGAGATAGATGGCACCAAGTATACTTTCACTACCCCGGCGATGCCGATGCAATACCTTAACTCAGGCGGTTTCTGGACAGCATATTTCAAAAACGGTCAGGCAAATGCGGGTAATTTTGTATCAGTGCTCGATATTACAGGTTATCTGAGCAATATAGTATACTTCGTACGTCCGACCTCAGAGCAGATCTATGCCGAGGCTACTTCACCTCAGGTCATAATGTCATACAATATAAAAAACAGTACTGTAAAGACCTTTGTGACCAACTCATACTTTGTAGGTGATACCGAGACAACTTATCCCTCGTCAGAAGGTATGCAGAAGTTTACCAATAAAGAGATGATATATCGTGTGAGATTTCACTCCGATATGAAATATGCCGACATAGTACTCTATGCTGCCAAGTTTGCTCCCACAATGCCCCGTGTGCTTGAGGCGATATATCTCGAAAAACTCCCCGTCACTTTTGACCGCCACGGATATACTATCAGTGCGACTGATGTAATACCCCTTGTGCTTGAAGGCACATCGACCACACCGTATCCGGACTTTATCTTCAACTCGATAGAGGTAAAGACTGCCGACGATGATCTTACAAAGATTAACTGTAATTATACGGTGGCACGAGTATTCAACGGATCGTTTACAGGATATAATCTGCAGACAGTATCAAATGAATAAAAATGTTGTGTCGGCTATCTGATATAAATCATTTAAAAGTAACACAATATAAAAATTGGTATTTTTAAGATTTTTTAATATCTTTGTGAAATAGTTTAATCGCATACTGCATAGTTTGCGAGGATAAAGAATGTAACAAATTAACTAACAAAAAGATATGAGTTTATTATTGGAGATCAGCAATAATGCGTTGGCAATCACGGCAACGCTTACCGGTATCCTTCTGGTAGTTGCTGCTACTGTGATCGCTAAATTGATATCTCCGAAGTCCTATTCGGAGAAGAAGGCGGAAACATTCGAGTGCGGTATCCCGACACGCGGAGAATCGATGATACAGTTTCATGCCGGCTATTACATTTTTGCTATTCTCTTTTTGATTTTCGATGTTGAGACGGTATTCTTGTTTCCGTGGGCTGTAGTGGCCCGCAGTCTCGGTACCGGCAGTCTGCTGTGTATCGGAATCTTTATGGTAATTCTCATCTTAGGTCTGGCATACGCCTGGAAGAAAGGAGCGTTGAGATGGAAGTAAAGATTAAAAGCATGAAGCAGGAGGACTTCAAAGACAATGAATACATTGACAAACTTGTTGAAGAACTCAATGCTACCGGTGCCAATGTGGCGGTAGGTAATCTTAATAAACTTATCAACTGGGGTATATCAAACTCCTTGTGGCCTCTTACATTCGGCACCAGTTGCTGTGCTATCGAGTTTATGAGTCTCGGTGCAGCACGTTATGATATGGCCCGTTTCGGCTTTGAGGTAGCGCGTAACTCACCCCGCCAGGCTGATTATATCATGGTGCAGGGTACAATTGTACATCGTATGGCTCCGGTGTTGATACGTCTTTACGAGCAACTTGCAGAACCTAAATATGTGATAGCGTGCGGTGGTTGTGCTGTATCAGGCGGACCGTTTAAGAAAAGTTATTGCGTAGTAAACGGTGTTGATAAAATTCTCCCCGTCGACGTGTATATCCCCGGTTGCCCGCCCCGTCCGGAAGCATTCTTTTATGGTCTGATGCAGTTGCAACGTAAGATCAAGGTGCAAAAATTCTTTGGCGGCGTAAATCGCAAGCAGAAGAGAGAAGAGTTTTTTGCCACACACCCCGGCTTTAACAAAGAGAACATGACATAAGGGATATTATCACCATAGTCAGTTTTGAAAACCAAAATAGAAATCGATCATAACAGAATATTATAATATATGAGCGACATAAAGGAAATATTGAGCAGTATCTGCCCTGAAGTTACATTTGCTGAGGGGACTGACACTCTTGAGGTCGTAGTGCCTGAGGAGAAATGGCATGACTTTGCTGCTCAACTTAAAAATGACAAGCGTCTCGATTTTGATGTGCTTACCGCAGTGGTCGGTATGGACTGGAAGGAGAGTGTAGGCGTGATGTATTATCTCACCAGTACAGCAAGAGGGTGGGATCTTCTCTCTGTTAAAGTTGTGGCTAAGGATCGTAAGGATCCGTATATACATACAGTAAGCGATCTCTGGAAAGTTGCATTATTCCAGGAGCGTGAGGTGTTTGACTTCTTCGGAATCAAATTTATCAATCATCCCGATATGCGCAGAATGTTTCTGCGTAACGACTGGAAAGGTAATCCTCTTCTCAAGGATTATGATGCCAATCCGGAACTCAACCCCATACCTCTGGATGATGAGAAAGATGAGGATAACACATGCAGTTATGTAGAAGATGCCAAAGGAAAGATTAAAAAGGTTCCCGGTCTGGTATTCGGCAAAGATGAATATGTAGTTAATATCGGTCCTCAGCACCCCTCTACTCACGGAGTGATGCGTTTCCGCGCCGCTATCGATGGTGAGACCGTAACCAAGGTTGATGTAGTATCGGGCTATATCCATCGCGGTATAGAGAAGATGTGCGAAAGCCTCGGTTATCCGCAGATATTGCATTTTACCGACCGTATGGACTATATGTCGGCTCATCAGAACCGTCACTGTCTCTGCGCTTGTATCGAGAAGGCAATGGGTCTGGAGATTCCGCGCCGCGCGCAGGTGATACGTGTTATGATGGATGAACTCATGCGTATCTCATCGCACCTTCTCGCATTTGGATGTACTGCCATGGACCTTGGTGCAACCACAGCATTCTTCTACGGATTCCGTGAGCGCGAACAGGTACTTGATATATTTGAAAAGACTTGCGGAGCCCGCATGTCGATGAACTATAACGTAATCGGTGGTGTCATTGCCGATCTGCATCCCGACTTCTGTAAAGATGTAAAGGCACTCATAGATATCATGCCCGAGCGCCTTAAGGAGTATCATACCGTATTCTCCAAAAATATTATTGCAAAGAATCGTCTCAAGGGCGTAGGTATGCTTCCCAAAGAGGATGCTGTCAATTACGCTATCACCGGACCGAGCGGTCGAGGTTCTAACTGGAGTTGTGATACACGTAAGGTAAGACCCTACAGCATATACTCAGAACTCGATTTTAACGAAGTACTCGAAACCGGTTGTGATTCTTACGCCAGATATATGGTGAGAATGCGCGAGATTGAGGAGAGTTGCAAGATACTCGCTCAGTTGGTAGATAACATCCCCGAGGGAGAAATCAGAGCGCAGGTGCCGAAAATAGTAAAACTCCCTGTCGGACACTGGTATCATCAGGTAGAGGCATCCCGCGGTGCATTCGGCGTGTACATAGAGAGTGACGGTACTAAAAACCCGTATCGTGTGCACTTCCAGAGTCCCTGCTTCAATCTTGTAGGCGTAATGGATCTCTGTTGCCGCGGCAACATGATAGCCGACTTGATCACTATCGGTGCGGCACTTGACTTCGTAATACCCGATATTGACAGATAATATCGCAGTGATCGGAGGAGATACCGGGTATCTCTTCCGGTCACGCATATTTTTATAAAAAGTATCTAACTGACACAACAATAACGATAAAAATTATTCCATCAAGTATGTTTGATTTTGGAAAATGGACATCTGCATTCAATGAACTCCTTTTGGGCTGTATGCCGGAATGGCTGGCGGTAGTAATTGAGTGTGTGATAATAGGAGTGCTTGTGCTGGGAGCATACACCGTGCTCGCACTATTCTACATTCTTTATGAACGTAAACTTTGCGCATGGTTCCAGTGTCGTCTCGGACCTATGCGTGTAGGTAAATGGGGTCTTCTGCAGGTGTTTGCGGATATGTTTAAGATCCTTATCAAGGAGATTATCTCTCTTAAGGGTACAGATAAATTCCTCTTCAAACTCGCCCCTTATCTGGTTATCACCTCATCGGTAGTGATGTTGGCTTGTCTCCCCTGGGGCAACGGTCTGCAGATAATCAATTATAATATCGGTATATTCTTTATCACCGCTGTATCATCAATAGGTGTGTTGGGTATTCTTCTTGCCGGATGGTCTTCTAACAACAAGTACACCCTTATCGGTGCGATGCGTAGCGGTGCGCAGATGGTGAGTTATGAAATCTCACTTGGTCTCGCTATACTCGCTATCGTGGTTTTTGCCGGCACAATGAATATTCAGGAACTCGTAGAGCAGCAGAATCACGCATGGTTTATCTTCAGCGGTCATATCCCTGCTATTATCGCATTCCTTATCTATATCATCGCTGCTACAGCCGAGACTAACCGTGGCCCGTTTGACTTGCCTGAGGCCGAACACGAACTTGTAGCCGGTTACCACACCGAGTATTCAGGTATCACATTCGGTTTCTACTATCTGGCCGAATATCTCAACCTCTTCATCGTGTCAGGTGTAGCATCACTGATGTTCCTTGGTGGCTGGATGCCGCTTCATATCCCCGGATGGGAGGCCTTTAACAATATAATGAACTATATACCCTCTATAGTATGGTTCCTCGGCAAGTCCTTCTTCATCTCATTTATCATCATTTGGTTTAAGTGGACTTTCCCCCGCGTGAGAATCGACCAACTTCTTGCGTTTGAATGGAAATACCTTATGCCGGTTGCTCTTGCAAATCTTATACTTATGGCAGTATTCGTAGCATTGGGCTGGCACTTCTAATATCACGATTATAAAATTACAAAGATATACAAAAGACTATGAGCGCTAATTATGGTAAAGTGACCCAGGTCATCGGCCCGGTAATCGACGTGGCGTTTGAAGGCGGGAAATCAAACATCCCCCCGATTTATAATGCTCTCAAGATTGAGAGAGAAGATGGCGAGGAGTTGATTCTCGAGGTGGAACAGCACATCGGTGAAGATACAGTGCGCTGTGTTGCAATGGAAAGTACTGATGGTATTTGCCGTGGTGTGAAAGTTCTTGACCTCGGGCGTCCTATCGCTGTGCCTACCGGTAATCAGGTTAAAGGCCGACTTCTTAATGTAATCGGCGAACCGATTGACCAACTTGCGCCCATCAATCGTGACGATCTGCGTCCTATTCATCAGCCCGCTCCGGCTTTTGATGAGTTGGCTCTCTCTACAGAAATTCTTACTACCGGTATTAAGGTCATTGACCTTCTCGAGCCTTATTCAAAGGGTGGTAAGATCGGTCTTTTCGGTGGTGCCGGTGTAGGTAAGACCGTATTGATCATGGAACTTATCAATAACATCGCTAAAGGTCATGACGGTTACTCGGTATTTACCGGTGTAGGAGAACGAACCCGTGAGGGTAATGACCTGCTCCGCGAGATGATCGAGAGCGGTGTAATCAAATATGGCAAGAAGTTTGAAGAGGGTATGGAGAAAGGTGAGTGGAATGTCAAGGATGTTGACATGAACGAACTTTCACAATCACAATCTACCCTCGTGTTCGGTCAGATGAATGAGCCGCCGGGCGCACGTCTGCGTGTGGCGCTTTCCGGTCTTACAGTTGCCGAGCAGTTCCGTGATAATGACGGCGGTGGTAAGGACGTATTGCTCTTTATCGACAATATCTTCCGTTTCACTCAGGCAGGTTCGGAGGTATCAGCACTCTTGGGTCGTATGCCTTCTGCTGTAGGTTATCAGCCTACCCTGGCATCAGAAATGGGTGCGCTTCAGGAACGTATTACTTCGACCAAAAACGGCTCAATTACATCAGTACAGGCTATCTATGTGCCTGCCGATGACTTGACTGACCCGGCTCCGGCTACTACGTTCAACTTCCTTGACGCGACTACAGTATTGAACCGTAAGATTGCCGAACTTGGTATCTATCCTGCGGTAGACCCCCTCGACTCTACATCACGTATCCTTGACCCGAACATTATCGGTGAGGAGCATTATAAGGTAGCGCAGGAGGTTAAGCAATTGCTCCAGAAATATCAGGATCTTCAGGATATCATCGCTATTCTCGGTGTAGACGAACTATCGGACGATGACAAACTCGTTGTGGCTCGCGCACGTAGAGCACAGCGCTTCCTGTCACAGCCCTTCCATGTAGCGGAGCAGTTTACCGGCGTACCCGGTGTGCTGGTTCCACTCTCAGAGACCATACGCGGATTCAAAATGATTCTGAGCGGTGAGATGGATGAGTATCCCGAGCAGGCCTTCCTCAATGTCGGTACTATCGATGATGCGATCGCCAAGGGTAAGAAGATGCTTGCAGAAGTAAAATAAATCCAATATGTAAGTAATGAAACATATAGTATAAGATATTACTTCATTATATTGTATAAGATATTATTTCTTTACTTACTACTTTGATATCCTTAAAAATTCATTACTTACTTATCAACCGCATAAAAGATGACACTTGAATTAATCTCATCTCACGAAATACTCTTCAAAGGGGAGGCGGAGTCAGTAACGTTGCCGGGTGCCCTCGGTTCGTTTACGGTACTTAAGAACCATGCTCCTCTCATTTCGGTGCTTACTGCCGGAAAGGTACTCTACCGCACACCCGACGGTAAGGAAGAGACTGTGGAAATCAAAGGCGGGCTGGTAGATGTAGACAACAACGTTATAGCCGTTTGTGTCTATTGAAGCAAACATATAAATCCAAAAAAATGAAGCGTATAATTTACATACTGTCGCTTATAGCATTGGTGCTTTTCTCAAATGCCGCATACGCTAATGATGCTAAGACTGATGAGGCTGAGAAAGAGTCACTGGATGTGAAGGAAGTTATTTTCCATCACCTTGGCGACGGCTATGGCTGGGAGGTGCCTTTCAGTCATGTATATCGCATTCCGCTCCCGGTAATCGTAAGAGCAGAGGATGGCAAATGGTTTTGCTTCTCATCGGCCAAACTTACCGAAGTTACTGTTACCGAGGATGAGGTTACCGGCAAGAAGCACGAATCGCTTGAGCCGGTAATACATGAGGTGGAAAAAGATGGTAAGATATACCGTTTTTATATCGCGCATGTAAGCGAACATAAAAATAAAGTTGTAGAGGTGTTCCCTCTCACTGCCGAGGAGCAGAAAAAGGCGCAAGCCGATGCATTGGCACTCGGTGCAGAAAAGGGTGAGGGTGCCGGTCACGTCGTACTCCCCGGTTATGTTCTGATCGGACACGATTATTATCGTGAGTATCGTACTTTTGATATTTCTATCACCAAGAATGTACTGGCTCTCTTTATTGCTGCAATTCTTGTAACATGGATGGTGATGAGCGTGGTTAGATTTTATACCCGTAAAGGTATGAAGGCTCCCCGTAAAGGTATGGGCTTTATGGAGATGCTCATAGATTTTATCTACACCGGAGTTATCAAGAGTTCGCTGGGTGCCAAGGCCGGCAAATTCGCTCCGTATCTGCTCACCTGCTTCTTCTTCATTCTGACGATGAACCTGCTGGGTCTGATAGTAATATTCCCCGGCGGAGCCAACCTTACCGGTAATATTGCCATCACCCTGGTATTAGCGGTAGCGACATTCGTAATAACAAATGTGCTGGGTACAAAGCATTATTGGAAAGAGATATTCTGGCCTGATGTACCCCTCTTCTTAAAGTTTCCGCTCCCCATCATGCAGATGATCGAGATATTCGGTATCTTTACAAAGCCCGCAGCACTCTGCGTGCGTCTCTTTGCCAACATGATGGGCGGACACATGATCGTAATCACACTGACGCTGTTGATATTTATCTTTGCAGCGTTTGGTGCAGCGGCTTTAGGGGCATCGACAGTGGTATCGGTACTCTTTACATGCTTTATGCTGCTTCTTGATGTACTGGTAAGTTTTATTCAGGCATACGTGTTCACACTGCTTTCGGCTCTCTTTATCGCAGCCGCCCAGGAAGACGGTCATCATGAGAAAGGCCACGAAAGTGTAGAAGCATAAAAGAAAGCAGGGGATAGCGAATAGAAGGGAGAAAACAAGAAATAATAAAAAATAAACAATAATTAATTAAACTACTCAAAAATTATGTTATCAATGGTATTAGTTGCCGTTCAGGCACTCGCAGCATTTGGCGCAGCATTTGGCGCAGGTATCGCAGCAATCGCAGCAGGTATCGGTATCGGTAAAATCGGTAGTTCTGCAATGGAGGCAATCGCACGTCAGCCTGAGGCAGCCGGAGACATCCGTTCGAGCATGATTGTAATCGCAGCGCTTATCGAGGGTGTAGCACTCTTCGCAGTGATCGTATCAGCACTTGCATTGTTTATCCAGTAATCAGCACTTTTAACTCCATTAAGAGAATAATATGGAATTATTCACGCCCGATTTTGGCTTGGTGTTCTGGATGTTCATCGCCTTTATCATCCTCTTTGTCGTTTTGGCAAAGTGGGGATGGCCGGTGATACTGAAGAATATGGACGAGCGTGCCGACACCATCGACAAAGGAGTGGAATACGCGCAGCAGGCCAAGCATCAACTTGACCATGCCCGTGAAGAGGCTCAGAAGTATATGGAAGAGGCGCAGGCAAAACAGGCTGAAATGTTGCGTGACGCGGCTAAAATGAAGACTCAGATCATCGAAGAGGCCAAGCAGCAAGCAAGTGTGGAAGCCCAGAAGGTGATGGACGCCGCGAAAGTGTCGATCGAACAGTCACGCAAAGAAGCCGAACTTCAGTTCAGAAACGAAGTTAGCAAATTCTCGATTGAGATTGCTGAGAAGATGGTACGCAATCAAATGAAAGATGATGCTGCCCAAGTGAAACTTGTAGATAAATTATTAGACGAAATAGAGAATAACTGATTCTGACAGTGATCGGAAGAGAGTTTCAAGACTCTCTTCCGATACTGCCGGAAGCAAAATCCCGATTCAGAAAGATGGACAATGGTCTGATTCCCCGCCGATATGCCAAGGCGCTTTACAAATTTGCCCTTGAGCATGGCTCTACAGAAAAGGTTTACGAGGAGATGAAGGAGGTGATTTACGCTTTTGAGAATAATCCCGAACTTCAAAAGACCCTCGCAAATCCGTACGTAAAGAATGAAGATAAAGAGGCACTGCTTAAGGCAGCGGCCGGCGATAAGGTTGAAAACGACTATCTCGGATTCATCAAACTCCTTATGCAGATGCATCGTGAGGATTATGCTCTTCTCATAGCACTTGCATATCGGGATCTCTATCGTGAAGAGAATAAGATTTCACAGGTCAGAATTACTACGGCCGCTACTCTCCCTGAGGGAGAAATGGCAAAACTGCGCTCTATGGTGGCCAAGGCATTCAACGGTCGCACGCTCGAATACAGAGAGGTTGTAAATCCGGAAATCATAGGAGGATTTATCATCGATGTCGACGATACCCGTATGGATGCCTCAATCAGCAATGAAATCGAACAATTACGCTTAAACCTAATATCGAAGTAAGATGCTTAACCCAAGCGAAATATCAGATATCTTAAAACAGCAACTCGACAATATCAACTCTTCAGTTAAATTTGAAGAAGTGGGTACCGTACTTAATGTAGGTGACGGTGTGGCTCACGTTTACGGACTGGAGAATGTTAAGTCTAATGAGTTGGTAGAGTTTGAAAATGGTGCTACCGGTGTTGCCCTCAACCTTGAGGAGAGCAATGTGGGTGTAGTGCTTTTAGATAAAGTTAATACCGTGACCGAAAATATGTCGGTACGCCGCACGGGTGAAATCGCATCTATTCCGGTAGGTGAGGGTTTGCTCGGTCGTGTTATCAACATTCTCGGTGAACCTATAGACGGCAAAGGACCCATCGAAGGTGAGCGTCTCCGTCTCCCCCTCGAGCGCAAGGCTCCGGGTGTAATCTTCCGCCAGCCTGTAAAGCAACCTTTGCAGACAGGTCTTAAGGCAGTTGACTCTATGATTCCTATCGGTCGTGGCCAGCGTGAACTTATCATCGGTGACCGCCAGATCGGTAAGACAGCAATCGCAATCGATACTATCATCAATCAGCGCGAGAATTATCTCGCCGGAAAGCCTGTATATTGTATCTATGTAGCAATCGGCCAGAAGGCTTCTTCGGTAGCGTCAATAGTACATACTCTTGAGAAGTACGGTGCTATGGAATACACAGTAGTGGTATCTGCCTCTGCTTCCGAATCTGCATCAATGCGTTACTTCGCACCTTTTGCAGGTGTGGCTATCGGTGAGTTCTTCCGCGATTCAGGTCGCGATGCGCTTATCGTATATGATGATCTCTCCAAGCAGGCTGTGGCTTACCGTGAGGTATCGCTCGTATTGAAGCGCCCCTCCGGACGTGAGGCTTATCCCGGTGATATATTCTATCTCCACTCACGTCTTCTCGAACGTGCCGCCAAGATTATCGATGACCAGGAGGTTGCGGAGAAGATGAATGACCTTCCCGCTGTTATGAAACCATACGTCAAGGGTGGCGGTTCGCTTACTGCACTCCCCATTATCGAGACTCAGGCAGGTGACGTATCAGCATATATCCCGACCAATGTGATTTCTATCACAGATGGTCAGATCTTCCTTGAAACTTCATTGTTTAACCAGGGTATCCGTCCGGCCATCAACGTAGGTATCTCGGTATCACGTGTAGGTGGTAATGCTCAGATCAAACCTATGAAGAAGGTGGCTGGTACGCTCAAGATTGCGCAGGCTCAGTTCCGCGAGTTGGAATCGTTTACCAAGTTTGGTGGTGATATTGACCCGGTGACTGCAAAAGTTATCGATACCGGTCGTAAAAACCAGCAGTTGCTCATACAACCTCAATATTCACCTTGGCCTGTAGAAAATCAGGTAGCGGTAATCTATTGCGGTGTAAACGGACTTCTCGAAAATGTACCCGTAGACAAGGTATCAGAATTTGAGCAGCAATTCTTGCAACTCGTCAAGGCTAAATATCAGAAAGAGGTACTCGATGTTATCAAATCGGGTCAACTTACCGATGATGTCGAGGCTAAGATACGCGAGTGTGCCGCCGAGATAGCAGGAAGTTACAAAAAAGCATAATAAGAATCTATTTTGATCAGCAGGGAACCCTCGGCACTCTATATACGGAGTCAGCGTGAGGAGACCCTGCTGTCAGAAAGATAAGTAACTCTTAAAATTAAGTTGTGCTGAGTTTATAGCAGATATTAATAATCTATAATTCCGAGATACAACTTAATGAAAAAGCAATAGTACAACTTAATAATAAGAGCCACTTAAATAATATAAAGAAATGGCAACCCTCAGGGAATTAAAGACGAGAATCGGTTCGGTAGCATCGAGTGAGAAAATTACCGGTGCTATGAAGATGATTTCATCTGCAAAAGTACATAAGTTTGAGCGTGGTCTGCGCGAACTTCTTCCGTATAAAGATCAGATAAAGCAGATTATGGGTCACATACTTTCTGCCGGAGTCGACTTCCACTCACCGCTGATCGAGGATAGAGAGGTAAGCAAGATAGGAGTAGTTGTTTTCGGTAGTGATGACGGACTCTGCGGAGCCTATAACATCAATATCTTCAAGCAACTTCTTGTCGAACTCAACTCACTGCGTGAAAAGTACGGTACAGGTGTTGAGATTACACTATATCCTGTTGGTAAGAAGATACGCAAAGCGTGCGATAAACTTGCGGCTGAGGGTACCATAAAGGTAGAACATATAGACGGTGTAGACTCCAAGATGGAGGGTAAGACCGTAGATAATTTTACCCATGACCTTCGCGAGGCTTTTATTTCAGGCAAATTGGATCTTGTAGAGGTTGTGTACATGCAATATCACTCTATAAGCAAGCAGCGTCTCGCCATCGACACACTCTTCCCGGTTAGAGCAGATATACTTCTGCAAGGTGAAGATAGTGCGACTGAGAATCAACTCTACATCTTCGAGCCGGACGCAAATGATATTTTCAATGCTGTTCTCCCGATGTTTGTATTAAGCACAATGCAGGAGATAACCATTGAGAACCGTGCTTCCGAGCAGGCCGCACGAGTAATGGCGATGCAGGCTGCAAATGATAATGCCCACAAACTGCAGGAAACTCTACAACTTGAATTTAATAAACTTCGTCAGCAATCAATCACTACCGAACTTCTTGATATACTCGGAGGTCAGGTAGAGAGATAAAAATAGATTTATGAGTAGTATTAAGGAATATTTTTCAGGTTTCGGCCAAGGACTGAAGAGTCTTGTGACCGGAATGGGTGTCACAGGTAAAGAATTTGTGACTCCCAAAATCACGGAGCAATATCCCGAAAACCGCGAAACACTCCACATCGCAGATCGCTTTCGCGCGGAATTGACTCTGAAATATGATGCCGAGGGCCATCACAAGTGTATCGCATGCGGTATATGCCAGATGAATTGCCCTAACGGTACTATCGAACTGACCACTAAAATGGTGGATCTTCCCGACGGGAAGAAAAAGCGTAAACTCGACAAGTATATGTACGACCTCGGGAGTTGTACATTCTGTATGCTCTGTGTGACTACATGTCCGCAGGATGCCCTTGAGTTTACAAATGATTTCGAGCAGGCAGTGTTTACCCGCGACAAACTTGTAATGCAACTCAATTACCGTCCCGAACCGGCCGATGATGTTGCATCAGCACCGGCTCCCAAGCCTGCAATCGATCCGGAGAAACTGGCTCAGATCAAGGCTGAGGCAATGGCCAAGGCTGCCAAGATCAAGGCCGAAAGAGAAGCCGCGGCAAAAGCAGCCGCAGCGCAACCGGCTGCAGAATCACCTGCCGATGCATCTGCGTCTCAGGCTTCTGAAGAAAAGCAACAACCTAAAGCAGAATAATAAGTAATAACTGACATATACATCATGGTAGGAAACATAATACTCTACTTTGTGGTGGCACTCGTGATAGTCATTTTCTCATTTATGGCTATACGTACAGACAAGATACTTCGCGCTGCGACTTATCTATTGTTTGTACTTCTCGGGTCTGCCGTATTCTATTTCCAGATGGGATATCAATTTCTGGGCGCTGTGCAGATAGCGGTCTATGCAGGTGGTATCATGGTACTATTTGTGTTTGCCATACTTCTTACCCACAAGCCCAATGATAAAGCGGCTCCTATGGAAAGTCATCGTCGCATAGCAGGCGCAGTAGCCGCCGGTATCGGTACCGCACTGTTGCTCTATGCTCTTTTCACAATGCCTATGGTATGCTCATCAAACGGTACTATGCTCTCACTCGGTGAGGCGTTGTCGGGCGATCAGATCACTATGAAGATGATAGGTGAGGCCTTTACCGGTACTAACCGATTCCAGTATCTGCTCCCCTTTGAGGCCGTGAGTGTACTCTTGCTCGCCAGCATTATCGGCGGTGTGACAGTAGGACGCAAAAGATAATTATTAACCCGTAAAATAATCAGATATAAAAATGGATCTAAATCTTCTTTGGTATCTTGTGCCGAGTGTGGTGATGTTCGCCTGCGGTGTCTACGGGTTTGTCACCCGCAAGAATATGATTGCTATTCTTATATCGCTCGAATTGATGCTCAACTCGGCCGATCTTAATTTTGCAATCTTCAATCGCTTCCTCTTCCCGGGTTCGATGGAGGGTATGGTATTCACACTCTTCGCAATCGCTATAGCGGCTGCCGAGACAGCAATTGCCATTGCCATCATCATCAATATCTACCGTGCGGTAGGAAGCACAAATGTATTGGAATCTAACAAAATGAAACATTAATAATATGGGCATTACATTACCAATCCTGATTCTTTGTCTGCCCCTCTTCATGTTTTTGCTCCTCGGTATCGGCGGAGTAAAGATGAGTCGTAAGGTAGCGGGCATATTAGGCATACTCGGCATGGGAACCACCATGACGCTTGCCTATATTGTAGCGTTCACTTATTTCTTTAGCGGAAACCCTGAGTTTATAATCGACGGCGTGCGCCAGCAGTATCAGGTTTTTGATGTGACCTGGTTGGCATTCACTCCCAAACTTGTAGTCAATCTCGGTTTCCTTCTCGATCCTATCTCGGCAATGATGCTTGTAGTCATCACTACAATCTCCTTTATGGTGCATCTTTACAGTTGGGGTTATATGGAACATGAAGGCGGTTTCCAGAGATACTACGCATTCCTGTCACTCTTCTCCTTCTCTATGTTGGGTCTTGTAGTGGCTACCAATATTTTCCAGATGTATATATTCTGGGAACTTGTAGGTGTATCTTCATTCCTGCTTATCGGTTTCTTCTACCGTCTCCCCTCAGCGGTATCGGCTTCAAAGAAAGCATTTATCGTGACTCGATTTGCCGACCTCGGATTCCTGCTCGGTATCCTGACACTTTCATACTTCACAGATACATTTAACTTCGTATCCATGACCTCCAACCCGATGAATGTACTCGCCGAGACTGGTGGAGCAACATTTATGGGATGCTCGGTATTGACTTGGGCTATGGTACTCATCTTTACCGGTGGTATGGGTAAGTCAGCGATGCTTCCGTTGCATATCTGGCTTCCCGATGCAATGGAGGGTCCTACTCCGGTATCAGCACTTATCCACGCTGCTACAATGGTTGTAGCAGGTGTATATCTGGTAGCGCGCATGTTCCCCGTATATTGTGTGGTTGAGGCATCCATGACCTTCATTTGCTGTGTAGGTGCAATCACAGCATTCTATGCCGCAGTTGTAGCATGTACTCAGGTTGACATCAAACGTGTACTCGCGTTCTCTACTATCTCGCAGATAGCATTTATGATGGTGTCGCTCGGTGTGGCTCGCGATTATATGATTCCCGGTGAGCATTACTCCGGTCTCGGATATATGGCAGGTATGTTCCACCTCTTCACACACGCTATGTTTAAGGCGCTCCTCTTCCTCGGAGCAGGTGCTCTTATTCATGCCGTGCACTCTAATGACTATACCAAGATGGGTGGTCTGCGCAAATATATGCCTATCACTCACTGGACATTCCTCATCGGCTGTCTTGCTATTGCCGGTATTTACCCCTTCTCTGGTTTCTTCTCAAAAGACGAGATGCTGGCCGCAATGTTTGCCCGCCACTGGTTCTGGGGTGCCTGGATGACTATGGTAGCAGGTCTTACTGCATTCTATATGTTCAGACTCTATTATCTCATCTTCTGGTGGGAAGAGAATCCCGAATACGAGCATCACAAACCCCACGATGCTCCCTGGCAAATGTCATTGCCTCTCATCATTCTTGCTGCGGTAAGTTGCGTTTCAGGCTTTATACCCTTCGGCGAACTCGTGACATGGAACGGTGCTCCCTATCACATCCATATCGAGGCTCCTGTAGCGGCCACCTCTCTTACAGTAGCGGTATTGGCGATACTTCTTGCTACCGTAATGTATCGCAAAAAGAATCCGCTCCCCGAGAAATTCCGCAATGCTCTCCCCGGACTCTGGACAGCAGCATATCATCGCTTCTACTGGGATGAGATTTATCTCTTCATCACCCACAACATTATCTTCAACGGTATCTGTAAGGCAATCGCATGGTTTGACCGTCATGTCATCGATGCTACAATGGATGGCTTTGCCAAGGTAACACAGAAGGTAAGTTACTCTATCCGCGGTATGCAGAGCGGTAATGTACAGGCATACGTACTTTGGTACTTCTTCGGTGCGCTTGCACTTGCAATCATCACATTGATATGCATAATCTAACCTACGGAAGAAGTTAAAACGATAACAACACAACATCAGTAACAACTTACGATTATGTTCGGAAATATATTAATCTGGTTTGTAATCATCCCTATATTGATGATGGCCGGTCTCGGTCTGTGTCGTAACAACGGCATGGGCGCAATCCGTGCGGTCATGGTAGTGGGCAGTACAGCGCTGTTGGCACTTGCCATCTGGCTCTGTGTAGACTTCCTGGGTCTGCGTGCGGCGGGTATCGATGATGAGATGCTCTATCGCGGCAGTTGGATGTGGTATGCCCCGCTTAACATACACCTTGCAGTAGGTGTAGACGGTATATCTGTTTTGATGCTTCTCCTCTCGGCTATCATAGTTTTTGCCGGTACTTTCGCATCATGGAAGATTAATCCGCTCCCCAAGAACTTTTTCCTCTGGTTTGCACTCCTGAGCACCGGAGTATTCGGCTTCTTTATCTCTATCGACATGTTCACTATGTTCATGTTTTATGAGGTGGCTCTTATCCCGATGTACCTCCTTATCGGTGTATGGGGTACAGGACGTAAGGAGTATTCGGCCATGAAACTTACCCTGATGCTTATGGGTGGCTCCGCATTCCTGATGCTCGGTCTGCTCGGCATCTACTGGCACAGTGCTCCCGAAGGGGGCGAACTCACATGGAATATCCTTGAGATCGCTCACAACAATGCCGTTGATCCTACGTGGCAGAATCTCCTTTTCTGCTTTACCTTTGTCGGCTTCGGTGTGCTCGGTGCTATGTTCCCCTTCCATACATGGAGTCCCGATGGTCACGCTTGTGCGCCTACTGCCGTATCAATGCTTCACGCAGGTGTGCTTATGAAACTCGGTGGTTACGGATGCTTCCGCATTGCCATCTATCTTTTGCCTCAGGCAGCCAATGAACTTGCATGGATATTCATCATCCTTACAGGTATAAGTGTAGTATACGGTGCATTCTCGGCATGCGTACAGACAGACCTCAAATATATCAATGCTTACTCATCAGTGAGCCACTGCGGTATGGTGCTTTTCGCACTCCTTATGCTCAACACTACTGCTATGACAGGTGCAATCCTCCAGATGCTCTCTCATGGTCTGATGACAGCACTCTTCTTTGCATTGATCGGTATGATATATGGCAGAACCCATACACGCGATATCCGCCAGATGGGAGGCTTGATGCAGATAATGCCGTATCTGGGCGTTTGCTACATGATAGCAGGTTTCGCATCACTCGGTCTGCCCGGTCTCTCAGGTTTCGTAGCCGAAATGACTATCTTCTTCGGTGCGTGGGAAGATGTCGACTTCTTCCACAGAGCATTTGTGGTAGCCGCTACATGTTCGATTGTAATAACTGCAGTCTATATCTTGCGAGTAGTAGGCAAACTCCTACTCGGTCCGGTTTACGACCAGCATCATCTGCAACTTACAGACGCTACATGGTTTGAGCGTTTCTCAACTGTAACACTGATTATTTGTATTGCCGGTATCGGCTGCTTCCCCAATTGGATCAACGAGACTATACAGCACTCGTTTCTCCCGATTGTAAAGGCTCTGCAGACCGCAATCTAAACGATAACGATCTAATTGATATAAAGAAATGGACTATTCTCAATTTGGGGCAATGATGCCTGAACTGATAATTCTGGGAATTTTCTTGCTCGTATTCCTCTTCGATACATTTACTCCCGATAATGGCAAGAAATTCCTTACCCCCTTCACTACCGTGCTCTTCCTGCTCGGTACTGTAGCAATCTGGATCGTACCCGGCTGCTCAGAGAGTGTATTTGGAGGTATGTATGTAGACTCTCCGGCCTGCAAAGCAATGAAGTGCATACTTAACGTAGGTGTATTTATCTGTATGCTTGAAGCAGCAAAGTGGGTTGAAACCGATATGGTGATCATACGTAAAGGTGAGTTTTATGAGTTGTTGCTCGTAACACTCTTCGGAATGTATCTCATGATTTCAGCCCGTCACTTCCTGCTATTCATCATCGGTCTTGAATCAGCATCTCTACCTATAGCGGCTCTTGTAGCATTTAACAAACATAAATATGAGAGCCATGAGGCTGCTATCAAGTATATACTTACCGCGGTATTCTCATCGGCAATCCTCCTTATGGGTCTGAGTTTCGTATATGCACTCTCAGGTGGTTCGCTTTACTTCAGCGATATCGCAGCAAGTTTCAACGGCGGCATGATGAGCACTATGCTTCTTGTGGCTCTCGCGTTTGTACTTGCAGGTATCGGTTTCAAACTCTCGCTCGTACCTTTCCACCTCTGGACAGGTGATGTATATCAGGGTGCTCCGACTGCAGTCACCGCATATCTCTCTGTTGTATCAAAAGGCGCTGCTGCATTCGCATTCTTTGTAATATTCGTTCAGGTATTCGGTCAGGTATACAGTCAGGCATGGGAGTGGATGCTCTATGCTGTGATTATCGCTACAATTACAGTAGGTAACCTCTTTGCAATGCGTCAGAAAAACATGAAGCGATTCATGGCATTCTCCTCTGTATCACAGGCAGGATATATCATGCTCGGTGTTATGGCCGCGGATACTTTGGGTCTGGCCTCAATGATGTTCTACATACTTGTATACGTAGTGAGCAACCTCGGTGCATTCGCAATCATCAGCATGATCGAAGACCGTACCGGACTGGTAAGTATGGATGACTATAAGGGTCTGCACAAGACAAATCCTTATATCGCGGTAGCGATGACACTGGCTATGTTCTCACTCGCCGGTATCCCTCCTTTCGCAGGATTCTTCTCTAAGATTCTTATCTTTACTTCAGTGACAGGTTCAAACTCAATGGCTCTCTACATGCTGGTATTGATAGCACTTATCAACACTATCATATCTCTATACTACTATCTCCTTGTAGTGAAAGCAATGTGGATTTCAGCCGATGAACCGAAGATCCAGTCATTCGGTACAGGTGCTTGTGAGAAGGTGGCACTTACTCTCTGCGTAGGTGGTATCCTCTTACTCGGTCTGGTTAGTTGCGTATACCAGTGGCTTGTAAATGTAGTAGGTGAAACATTTATATTGCCCGGACTTAATTAATCTGTAACTATACAACACAACTATTGCCCATCTGTAAATGCACCGCGTTTATAGATGGGCAAAATATTATTATGAAATATCTGAAGACAGTCTCCAAGATTTTAGGATTGGTAATACTCGGTGCGCTCTTTATAGTAGTAATACTGAGTTTCAGCCCTATTTATAATTTTGCAGAACCGCACCCGTTTGAGGGGCCTGATGTGTTTGATCCTTATCGTAACTATGATGCCGCAGTAGGTTGGAAGCGGGCTAATTTCCACACGCATACAAGGGTGAAGGGATTGCTGAATGAGTGTCCGCAGTGGCCGGATTATGTAGAAGATAAGTATCGAAAATTGAATTACGATATTATCACCTACTCAAATCATAACGAGATTACCAAGCATCCTACAGATTCTACCCTGCAGGTTAATGTATATGAGCAAGGGTATAACGCCTATAAGTTTCATAAACTTGTATTCGGTAGCAAAGGCGTGATACATTGGGATAATCTGTTTCCCTTTCTTGCATCGCAAAAGCAGTTTCAATTAGATTATCTTCATGACAGTGCCGATTTCATACAATTTAATCATCCGGCGCGTACACGCACTATCAATAAATCGCAGATGGAGAATCTTGAAGGGTATGAGATAATAGAACTCGACTCAGGCAAGACTACCGAAAATGAGTACTGGGATTGGGCTCTATCGGCCGGACATTACAGTTTCGGACTGGCAAACGACGACCTTCACTTTCCCGACAAGAGCGGACGCATAGCCATAAGATGCAATTTTGTCAATGCCAAGTCAGGAGAATATGACGAGATAAAAAGGGTACTGCTCGATGGTGCTTATTACAGTATGCGCGTACCTGATTATGGTGATGGTGATTGGGATGAAAAATATCGTCGTAACAAGGTGCTACCGGCAATAAATAAGATTGGTTTACTACCCGGAGATACTATCTTTGTAAAACTAAGTGAGATGGCCGACAGTATAAAAGTATTCGGGCAGGATCATGCCACGTTGATGAAGATTATAGAAACAGACTCGTTAGAATACGGATTCAGACCGGAGGATACTTATGCCAGACTAAATATCTACTTCCCTGGAGGAGAGGTAATTTACACCAATCCCTTTGCGAGATATGATGCTTCATCATCTGCAACTCCGATGCGAGCCAACGCCCATACTATAAACTGGCCACTGACCATAATATATCAGTTAATTCTCCTCACTCTGGCAGCAGGCATATTATGGCTGTTTAATAAACTCCGGAAACTAAAAATGCAATAATATCAAAATAAATCAGCCTAAATCAAGCCAAATAAAAATTAATCAAGATAAATCAGGTTAAATCAAGATAATAAAAATCGCCGGCTTTATCAGTACTACCCTCCGATTCATAAAAAGATGTGCAAGATAATCGATATAGTGAAAGAGAAAATGCCGTTATGGTTGCTTACAGGGATACTTAGCATATTTACACTGCTTGCATATAATATCCCGTTTTTCAATTATGTAAGCAAGAATCTTGACGGTGGTTTTAATGCTGTATGGGTAATCTCGACTCTTGTCGTCATAATGTTGGCGGCAAATTACTTCTTCTACTATCTTATACTGTATGCCGGAAGGATAGTGGGTAAGGTTTTGCTATCAATCCTATTGATATTGAACGCGGCATCTTTCTACTTTATCCATTTCTATAACGTGATGCTCACAGCCAAGATGATGGGCAACGTCTACAATACCCAATACTCCGAGGCATCCTCATTTCTCTCATGGGGATTAGTCGGGTATCTGGTAATATTAGGAGTGGTGCCGGCAATTTATCTGATTTTGCAAAAGGTGGATTATGGTAGTATTAAGAGATTTTTTGCAAATATCGGAATCGCCATAGGTGTAATACTGATATTTATATTGGCAAACTTCAGCAACTTCACATGGATTGACAAGCATTCCAGCGAATTAGGGAGCATGTTGAGTCCGTGGTCATATATCGTCAACTCCGTGAGATGGAAAATCCAACAAAATAAAATTAACGCAAAAGAGATACTGCTCCCCGAGGCTACAATAGAGCGTAATACCGATGGTCATAAAGATGTATGTGTGCTCATCATCGGTGAGTCTGCACGAAGAGCCAATTTCTCACTTTACGGTTACGAGCGAGAAACCAATCCGAAACTATCGGGGGATAGTGTAGTGTCGCTAATAGCAGAATCGGTGGCAACCTATACCACCGCCGGCGTGAAAGCGATCCTCGATTATAAGGAAAGCGAAAAACTTTACGAACCGCTACCCAACTATCTGTACAGGGCAGGTGTAGATGTAGAGTGGCGTACAAGTAACTGGGGAGAGGCACCGCTACATATCGAAAAATATTATAAGAAGGGGGATATGGCTAAAAAATATCCTGATAAAGATGGTAGATATGACGGTATCCTTTACGAGGGTATAGGGGAGACGGTTCGACAAAGCAAAAACGACAAGATATTTATAGCCATACATACTTATACCAGCCACGGACCGACGTATAGCACCAACTACCCGAAAGAATTCGAAAAGTTTGCCCCGGTTACGACTCAGACCGAGATGTCAAAGGTAGACCACAAAGAATTGGTAAACGGATACGACAATACCATCCTCTATACAGATTATCTGATACATAATGTAATCGATACACTTAAAAATATGGAGGGTGTGAGGAGTTGCGTGATATTTATTTCGGATCACGGAGAATCTTTAGGCGAGGGTAACCTGTATATGCACGGTGTGCCGATGGCAATAGCGCCAAAAGTTCAGACCGAAATCCCCTTTATCGTCCGCACCTCCGACCCGACAATGAAGATAGATGCAAATCGCAAGGGATCGCAATACGATATATTCCACTCGGTATTAAGATTTTTAGGTATTAAATCACCGATTTATGACCCTCAGCATGACATATTTACACTCTCTGGCAATTAATATCGGGTCAGAATGTGTATTTTGGTTGCAAAATACTATGTAAACACACTGAAATAAGATTAAATTTTAAAGATATCAAGCAAAAGGGAGTTGTGGAAAATTGAGAAAAATATTCTCATGGAAATTTGATAAATCAAAAAAAATCTTTACATTTGTGAATGCAAAGTTTTTTACTTTGAAAGAGATCATGTTTTTCGCTGAGTATTACTTTGATGAAAATATGATTCCGTTAAAGTATATCCTTTACAGAGGATATGATTACCACAAAGTATATCTTTGACAGAAGATAAGATTCCGGCAAAGTATATTTTTGATATAAGATAAGATTACCATATAGTTTTTTAGTATATCATAATCCTAATAACTTATTATTAACAAAATAAAAGATTAACAATGAAGAAACTTATCCGTTCATTAGCGGCGTTTGCCATGATGGCAGTGGCAACACCTATGATTGCGGCTCCTCTTCCGGCATCTGATGAATCAGAGGGTGAAGTAACTTACGATACTTTCACCTTTGATTTTGTGACAAACGATTATGGAATGACCCGTGCCACCACGCCTAAAAATGCAGCAGATGCTGTAATCTGCAATTATGATGGTATTATCATTACCAATGGCAAGGCTACTACTCTGGGTCTGAAGAAAGGTGGTCTGTTTGTACCCCGATATATGAACTCGGGATCATTTACCGTATCTACCGAGATGGGTGATGTACATAAAATTTACGTAACTCAGAATAACACTGCAGAGTTAAGTATTACATACGATAATGGTGTAGCCACTGTACAGAATTACGCTGACTTTGATGATACCCTTATCGAAACTATGACAGTAGAATTTGTAAGTGACGGTAAAAAGAACCCTGATCTTTCATTTCCTGCTGCTTCTGCAGAATGTATCTATAATGTCGATGAACTCAAGGGTCTTGTTTTGTCCAACCCTTATAATCTGCAGGTTACATATAGCAGTTCGAACCCTGACTTTGTAGTAAGTGAGACAGGTGAAATTTCTCTGGCCAATGCTGACGTAAAATCAGGAAGCACCACTATAACCGCAACCTTTGCAGGTAATGATGAGTACCGTGGCACAAGCAAGTCTTATACATTCACCTTGACCCCTTCATTGTCATCGGTTGAGGAGTTGTATACTCTCGCCAACAGCCAGAAGGCATACGTAAACTTCCCGGCAGTGGTGACCTTCGGTAGCGGATACTATTATTATATACAGAGCCTTGACGGTAAGAGCAACGCCCTGATATATCAGTACAATGCCGGTTACAAAGCCGGTCAGGTTATCCCCGCCGGCTGGGTGGCTACATGCACATTAACTTCCGGTTACAGAAGATTTGCAATGTCTGTTAAACCCGCTTCTACAGAAACTTACGAAGATTATATCATCCCCAGAGTGGATGCTGTAACTGTAGAGGATGCGTGCAGCGTAGTTATCCTGAAAAAACTTACATTTACAAGTGAGTTGCCTACATCTACTTACACTGCATTTAATGCAACTGCGGCAGATGGCACTGTTTACTCATGCGTAAATGCGTTTGGTCTTAAGGATGTAGTACCCGGCACATACGATGTGAAGTGCGGTGTAATCCTCTCTTCCAACAAACCCCGCCTTCAGATC
This sequence comes from uncultured Porphyromonadaceae bacterium, assembly GCA_947175665.1. Lineage (GTDB taxonomy): Bacteria > Bacteroidota > Bacteroidia > Bacteroidales > Muribaculaceae > Lepagella. The sequence continues at coordinate 7,004 of CAMWNR010000003.1, read as the reverse complement.
ATGGAGTGCATGGAGCCCACTGAAGACCCCAAAGAGCCTGTACTTGAGACAATGACTATCGACTTCCGAGTTGAGAACCCCTACGGTCTCACTGCAAGCAAGACATTCTCTAACAATGCTCAGATCTTAGATGCCGACGGTATCGTACTCACCGCAGTAGAGGGTGTACAATATGTGAAGAATGTAACAACTCTTGCCAACCAGGGTCTTAAACTCAACAAGTTCCCGACATTCGGTACAATTAAGATTTCATCTGAAATAGGTGCTATCACAAATGTTACATATACTTGCCTGACAGCAAATCCCGACATCAAGGTGACCATCACCGACGGAATCGCACAGATTGCAAATAATTCAGACTTTGACCAGTACACTATCACAAGTATTACTGTAGAATATGAGAGCGACGGTCTTAAGTCAGCCGATCTTGCATTCCCCAAGGCCTCAGTAGAGGTTATCAACGGTGTTGACGAACTGAAAGGTCAGGAACTCACAAACCCCTATAATCTCCCCGTATCTTACACAAGTTCAAACGCTGATTTTGTAGTAAATGAAGAGGGTGTGGTATCACTCGCAAATGCTGATGTTAAGTCAGGTTCTACTACTATCACCGCTACCTTTGAAGGAAACAACGAGTATCGCGCCAAGAGCGTATCTTACACACTTACTCTCACAGCAGCGGCTCAGAGCCTCAAAGAACTTATCGAAGACTATAGCGCCAACAATGCAAAAGCATACGTAGCATTCCCCGTAGTTGTTACTTACGGAAATGGTGCATTTGCATACATTCAGAGCCTTGACGGTGAATATAACACTGTGATTTACCAGACAAGTCACGGTTACACAGAGGGTCAGGTTATCCCCGCCGGCTGGACCGCCACTGCAAGTTCAAGCCTAGGCTATCTGTGTTACACTATGAGCAGCAAACCTGCTTCTACCGAGACACATGATTTTGTAGTCAACAGCGTGGAAGAGATCACTGATGCTATGGTTGGATCAGTAGTAATCCTCAAGAATGTAACATTCGAAGATGCCACAAAGGCTACATTGACCTCATTTACCGGTAAAGTAGGTGATACTACTTATAACTTCTACAATCAGTTTAAAGTCGCTTCAGTTGAGGCCGGTACTTATGATGTGAAGTGTGGTGTAATCATCGCAAGCAAGGCATATCGTCTGCAGCCGATCGAGTATCTTGAGATTGGAGATGAACTCGTAATCCCCGCACTTAAAGACCTGCAGATAGCAGTAAGCGGAGAGGGTACAGTGGTATATGATGAAGATGAAGAATCAATGGTAGTTAATACCAAGGTAGAAGACGGTGTGGCTGATGCAGTAGTTACATTAACAGTCCCCGCCGGATTTGACAACTTCATCTACATGCTCCAGGATACTCTTGTAAATCCCGAAGAAGAGATAGCAGTTGCTTCAGAAATTGATCCCGAGGCATGGGCTCCGGTAGAGGCACTTACTCAGATGGGCTTCACTCTTGGCAATGAAATCAAGGTTCCCGCTGATGGTAACCTCTATGCATACGGTATGTATCTTGTAAAAGGTGAGTCAGCCTACACAGCCGCTCCCTATCGCGTTGAGGTGAAGGCAGAAGGTGCAACAGTAGGTGTAGACAGCATCAATGTAGAGGAAAATGCCGAGTACTATACACTCGACGGTATCAAGGTTGCAAACGCTCCTGCAAACGGCCTTTATATCAAAGTTGTAGAAGGTAAGGTAAGCAAAGTACTTGTAAAGTAATACAGCAACCCGTAAAATAAAGGAAATGCCGGTACCGGAATATGATACCGGTAAGCCAGAGGCCGCGAAAAATTTCGCGGCCTCTTTTTGATTTTAATTTGGGAGTTTTTGGGAATTATGGGAATGAGGTGATATGTGGAAATTGAGGGAATTGAGGAAGTTAAGTTAGTAGTGGTATTTGAGATAGTTGTGACAGGGGTATAAGTAACCCGCACTTAGAGGTGATCGGGCCTTTAAGTGCGGGTTATTTAAGATAACTGTGTTGAGGATTGATTTGCGGGGTTATTTTGTTGATTTCTTTTTTGTTGTGGATTTTTTCGCGGCTACTTTTTTATCGGTTGCTTTGGCCGCTCTCTTTGCTTTCGATTTTGCAGGGGTGTCCGGTTTTGCGGGCGCCTCTACGTCTGATTTTTCCAATACTTCGACAGGGGTTAATACGGGGGAGTTGTTGGAGTCATCAGCATTCAGGATATTCTGTTTTAACTGTTTTACCTCCTTATTAAGGCTCTCAATTTCACCGGCCTGATTACGGATGGTGAGCAGCAGCGAGTTTAACTCTTCGTTACCAATCTCTTCAGGATACTGCTCCTCTACGCGCACTATAAAATCCGCGAGAACATTCATATAGTTTGTAAAAGCGGCAAAAGGAGAGTCGTAAGGACTGAATGCTCCGGCGGCATTCTTACCGGTCGACATGTAATAGAAATGGTCAGAACTCTGCAGGTATTCCCAATCGAGTTTAAGTCTGCGGTCAGAGCAGAGGTTGACTCTCTCACCGGTAGCATAGAGTTTGCTTAGAGCCTCGCGCTGCAGGTCATTACCCTTCCAGGCTGAGACATCTCTCGCTTCATCCATATCCGAAATCGGGAAAGGTATTGAGAGTTCACCGACTGGCTTAAGTTTATCCGATGCAAGAGAGGGGGTTGTAAATTGTACCCCTTTCTGTTTGGCAAAATAAGGGAGAGCCTTCAGGAAATCAAAAATACCGGTTGATGCGGGGAGGAAAGTACCGAAAGTATCCATCGACAGATAGAGGTTTACAATCTGCTCTTGCTCCGGAAGCGCTGCGATCCAATCAATGTATTTATCGGCAGTCAGCGGATATTCATCCCATTCAGGATTGTTGAAATTGTTAGAGATGTCGTATGCGAGTTTATCATTGGTGAGGAGGAGTTTAAGTTTAGGTGCAGACGCGGAGTTATAGACATAATTGGGCGACTTCCAACCGAGGATATGTTTGGCACCATCGGTGAGACAGGTTTTGAAACCCATAGAATTGATGAGCAGAGCGGTATCGTCGTCATATATCAGTTCGGTATTGGCAAAGACTTTAGGTTTGACGCCAAAAAGACGGTGTATCATATTGTCATGCATCTTAACCTCGCGCAGGAACTCTTCGGGGTCTTCAAGCGAAGCAAGCGAATGAGAATAAGTGCCGCTCAAGAACTCCACACACTTGGTGTCAGCAAGTTTCTTGAGTGTATCGATAAACTCCGGTACATAAAGTTGCAATTGCTCGATAGCGGTACCCGAGATAGAGATAGCGCATTTAAAATCACCGTTAGAAGAGTTGATCATCTCCAACAGGGTATTAGCCATAGGTATGTAAGACTGCTCGGCCATACGGTTGATGATCTCATCGTTTATGAAATCGTCATAATAGTAATGGTCATTGCCGATATCGAAGAAACGGTATCTTTTAAGTCTGAAAGGCTGGTGTATTTTGAAATAGAAACAAACTGATTTCATAATTATCTATAATTTTCGGGGGTGTAAATAATAGTTGGATGAGAAAAGAGGATTTTTAATTTTTGTATGCCAGCAGGGTGTGTAAATGTGCAATACCTGCTTTTACCTATCTATAAGTTTCACTGTTTTTGAGATCTGTCGGCAATAACTTTCTTGTAAATATCGATTACTTTCTTACCGGCCTTCTCCCAAGTGATTTCGTGAATCTCCTTGATACCCTCATCGTGCAGGGTCTTATAGAGCGCATGGTTAGTCACTATAGAGTGCATGGCATCGGCCATAGCATCGATATCCCAGTAATCAGTCTTGATGACATTGTCGAGGATCTCGGCACATCCGCTCTGTTTGGATATAATAGAGGGAACTCCCATCTCCATCGCTTCGAGCGGGGATATTCCGAAAGGCTCGGAAACCGAAGGCATGACATATACATCAGAGGCGCGGAGCATCTCATAAACCTGATCACCCTTAAGGAAGCCTGTAAAATGAAATTTATCGGCGATACCACGTTTGGCTACGAGTTTAATCATAGCATCCATCATATCGCCCGAACCAGCCATTACAAATCTTACGTTTTTTGCTTTTTTAAGTACTTTGGCAGCGGCTTCTACGAAGTATTCCGGTCCTTTCTGCATAGTTATGCGACCCAAAAAAGTAATGACCTTATCTTTGTTTTCCGGTTTGGGGAGGTCAAGCAGGTGCTGACTCAAAGGGATAACCGCATTATGTACTGTAGTGACCTTATCAGGACTGATACCATACTTATCTATAACGGTACGACGGGTGAGTTCGGATACCGTGATGATATGGTCGGCATTCTCCATGCCATCTTTTTCGATAGCAAAGACAGTGGGGTTGACATTGCCGCGAGAGCGGTCGAAGTCAGTGGCATGCACATGGATAACCAGCGGTTTACCGGTAATATTCTTGGCATGAATACCTGCCGGATAAGTAAGCCAATCGTGAGAGTGGATAATATCGCAATCTACAGTACGGGCAATCACCCCGGCTACAATAGAATAGTTATTGATTTCCTCCAGCAGATTATCGGGATAACGACCGGAAAACTCAATACAACCCAAATCATTTAGATTGAGGTAATTGAAATCCGAATAAATATGATCGCGCAGGTCGAAATATATTTGCGGACTCATATATTTGCCTATACGAGACTCTACGTAATCCCAATTCACATCGCGCCATGCTACCGGGGTATTGCAGGCTCCGATGATATGAGCAAATCCCTGTTCCTCATCGCCCCACGGCTTGGGAATAACGAAAGTGATGTCCATATCACCATTATTGTGCATACCTTTAGTAAGGCCGTAAGAGGCGGTGCCGAGACCACCGAGGATATGGGGAGGGAACTCCCAACCGAACATTAGTGCTTTCATAACCTTATTCTTGTTGAGAAGTTTGTATTTTATTTAATTCTTTAACATTCTTGATAGTGCGGAGAATTTCGCCTACATTTTTTGCGGTAGATACTGCTCCTCTGCCTGTATAGGGAGGGTTACCGTCATACATCTCAGAGAGTGAGCCGATACAACCCTCGGTCATCTCATCTTCATAACCTATCAGCATACGCTCTATAAAGCCCAGGCCGCTTAGACCGAAAACCTTGATATAAGCGTCGGCATAAAAGCCGAAAAGCCACGGACGGGCAGGTCCCTGATGTACCGCTCTTTCTCGCTCTTCAGGATTACCGACATATACCGGGGTGTACGCGTAACTTTTCGGACTCAGTGAGCGCAACCCCTTGGGGGTAAGCAATTCGCGGGTAGCAAGGTCAAGAATCTTTTTACGCTGTCGGCGATCGAGCGGAGAGAACTCCAGACCGATAGCGATAACCATATTGGGGCGAACCTCAAGATCGGTGTAACTGCCGTTGACATAATCGTAGAGATAACCGTAATCGTTGAGGAAAGTGCTGATGAAATTCTCTTTAACCTTCTCACTCAAGTCTGTAATGACAGCGGAGTACGGCATATCGCTATCTGCCGCTTCTAAAAGTGAAGTGAGAAATTTGAGTGCATTATACCAGAGAGCGTTAAACTCAACTATATATCCCGTGCGAGGTATCAGAGGTACTCCACCCAGAGAAGCGCTGAGCCAACTTACCGGGGTCGAAGTGCCGTTGCTGGAGAGCAAACCGTTGTCTTCAAGTCGTAGATTATTAACTTTCTGATTACGGATAGCCTCAACAAGCCATTTTACATCTTCTACATACTTATCAGCACACTCCTTAATACCGGCATAGCGGCGATATTGCTGTATAGCCCATATAGTCCAGAGCGGTATGTCAGGGAGATCAATATCCTTGATAACAGGGTCTTTCTCTCCGGTTTCGATATAATGTCTTAGAGCCTTAAGGAAAGTGGCGATCATTAACTCGAAATCCTTCTTATGGTCAATAGCCAAAGTACAGCCGGGGAGTGCTATCAATTCATCGCGGCCGCGCACATTATACCACGGGTATCCGGCCATAATATACAGCCCTGAATCTTTTTTAAGATAAAACTGCTTTGCGGAGTTTTTAAGACAGTTGTAGAAACTGGTTCGTGACGTGCGGGTGAGAAGTTCATTCTCGTATGTAGACTCAAAGTCTTTGGGATCTGTAGGGAATGTAGAGGCGGAGAAAATGATTGATTCCCCCTTCTTGATGGGGAGTTCGAAATATCCGGGTACCCAGAGATCCTCACTATAAGGGAGACCGCGGTCGCGATCCTTATAGTAAATGATATTCTTATACCAGTTGCCGTCGTTAATCCACTCTACAGGCTTGTTAAACTGCATATAAAGTTCGGGATACCCTTCGTAAAGGCATGTGGCAATACCATTATCGACGTGTCGGATCTCTTTATTTATACTGTTATTCTCAATACACAGGTCATTGGCGTTTCTAAATGCGAGAAACGGACGGAACCTCAGCGTCGTATCTGAATGAGCCTCTACAAGAGTATACTTGATGAGAATTCTGTTTTCATGTGAGATAAATACTTTCTCTTTAGTCAGGATCACACCGCCCACACGATAAGTAACTGTCGGAACGGTTTCGCAGTTAAATTCGCGTATATATTTATGACCATTGGGGGAGTATACATTATTTTGATACTCATGTAACCCGAGATTAAAAGGTGCACCGTGCTGTATTACGGTTTCGTCGAGCGAAGAGAGAAGGATATGGGCTTTGTCGTCCATTTCGGGGATCGGAATCACGAGAAGTCCGTGCTGCTTGCGGGTATTGCAACCGACAATAGTGGTGCAGTGATAAGCACCTGACTTATTGGTGCGGAGCATCTCCTTAGGAAGTGACTGCTCAAGATTGATCATCAGATTCTTGTCAAACTTCAGATAACTCATGCTGGGTAATTATAAAGTTGTCAATGCCTCACGCGCAGCGGGAAGCATCGAAAAAAAATAAATATAAAGGTGTAAATTAAATAAAGTAAATTCTATTCTTGTTACAAAAGTAATAAACTTTATTTAATCCTTTATAAAGT
>CAMWNR010000002.1 GCA_947175665.1 uncultured Porphyromonadaceae bacterium | reverse complement strand
TGCAACCTTCTGATCCGTAGTCAGATGCTCTATTCAGTTGAGCTAACGAACCATTGCTAACCGAGGTGTTTCCCTCAATTGCGATGCAAAGTTACGCATTATTTTTTAAATCACCAAATTTTCAATAAAAAAATTTAATACTTTTTTATTTCTTCCGTTATCCGGTATTTTCGGAGTGATAGTTAATTCTCAATACCACAATTGATTGGATGAAATTGTGATGATCCTATTATCGATGAATCTATGATTCTACAATCGATGATTCTTATATCTTCTCAACAACCGGTTCCAGGTCGCGATGGTATACTACTGTGGCAGAGCCATCAAATCCTGAAATGGGGGGGGTAACCTTGGTGATTTTGACTTCTATGCCGAGGTGTCGGGTCCATCGAGAGGCTATTTTACGTCCTATCGAGGATGCAACTGTCTCCAGCAGCAGTCGTGGGATAGCCATTTCTATTTTTGCAATATCATATAGGTCGGCGTATGATATACTGTTATCGAGATCATCTTTTTCCGGAGAAACAGCCGGATATTTCACTGTTATGGATAGTTGATACTCATTGCCGGCTTTACGCTCATGATCCATGACACCATGATAAGCGTAAAACCGGCAATTATCTATCTTAATTTCGAAATATTCCATCAGAATATAAGTACAATATTACCTATATATTATTTAGGAGATAATCAATATCCTCACTTGGGAGAATCGTATTGCCATAACTTGAGAGAATAGTAATACCATAACTTGAGAGAATAGTAATACCATAACTTGAGAGATTGGTAATGCGATTACTTGGGAAAGTTGTGAGGAAGCGGTTTATTTCTTTACGGGGATTTTGTCGATGCGTCGTTGGTGGCGACCTCCTTCAAATTTAGCATTCAGATATGCGTCTACAATCGAGATTGCTTCATCGTAACTCAAGAAGCGTGCCGGAAGAACCAGTATGTTGGCATTATTATGTTCCTTGGCCAGAGAAGCAAGTTCCGGTTTCCAGCATAGTGCGGCACGGATACCTTGATGCTTATTAAGTGTCATCTGAATACCGTTGCCGGTGCCACACATACAGATACCGAAATCGGCTGTACCGTTTTCGATAGCCTCGGCGGCCGGGTGTGCGAAATCAGGATAATCGCAAGATTCTTCGGAATCGGTACCGAAGTCGAGTATGTCGTATCCTTTTTGAGCAAGATACTGTTTTAATTCGCTCTTCAGATTTACACCGGCGTGATCTGAAGCCATTGCTATTACTGCCATAGGTTTATATATATTTTGTAATTATGTATTTTTATCTATCGTTATCAATCGTTATCGATCTTGTCGGTTTTTGAATCTTCAGTTTCTGACTCTTTAGCCTTATCAGATTCGATCTGACGATTTACCTTCTCGATATAGTCGAGTACATCTTCACGACCTGTAGATTTCTCGCTCGAAGTTATAAATATCGGAGGAAGTTCTTCCCACTGTTCATGCAGAACTTTACAGTATTCCTTAACCATATTCTGCCCGGCCACAGGACCGAGTTTGTCGGCCTTAGTGAAGATTATGGCAAAAGGTACCTGATTCTCACCGAGCCATTCCAGAAATTCGAGGTCAATTTTTTGTGGTTTATGCCGTATATCGATCAGTACAAACAGAAGCACCATTTGTGGTCGGCCGAGTATATAGTCCTCAATGATTCTCTGTATCTCATCGCGTTGGCTTTTACCTCTTGCAGCATAACCATACCCGGGTAAGTCGACAAGATACCACTTGCCGTTATTGATATTGAAATGATTTATAAGGAGCGTCTTGCCGGGGGTCTGAGATGTTTTTGCTATACGGGTACGCGTAAGCATGTTTATCAACGAAGACTTACCTACATTAGATCTGCCGATAAATGCGTATTCCGGCACATCGGTATCAGGGCATTTCCTGACATCCGAATTGCTTATTTCGTATTTTGCGCTTTTTATTTCCATATTATAACAACAAATTGAAAACCACAAAGTTTCAGGAACTGTGACGTTAAAACGTTGTAAAAGTAAACACAGTCTAAGACTCTTCTGAGTCTACAGAGAGGATATTGGAGCGGATGCAAAGAGTGATGTATGCAGGATATTGAGTCCGCGATCTGCATCAGCAGTGCTTACTATGTAGGAGATAGTAGTTTCCGAGCCCTTGTCGGAATATCCTTCAACTCTGATACCGGAATTGTTAAGAAGATTAAGCATCAGGTTATTAAGTCCGATAACCTGGCGGATATTATCACCGACTATGGCAAGTGCCGACAATCCATCGCATACTGCGACATCAGTCAATTCACTCCGTGATAACTCAGGGGCAAATTCGTCATTAAGTAATTTTACAGCAGTGGCGGCATCAGACGTAGGAATTAACATAGCCAATACGTCAGAAGCCCCGGGAATGGTGTGAACCCTCCCCGATAACCCCTTTCGGGATAATGCATTAAAGGCACGGGTGGTAAACGGATTAAAATTCAATTCATCTACACCTTTAATAAATATTAAAGACTGATCCTTAAGCGCAGAGATACCTGCAATATGGGTAGAGGGGCGCTGCGGTTTGTCGCATATCAACGTACCCGGTGCCTTAGGATTGTGGGTATTGAGAATCCGGATAGGGATGTTTTTATGAAATACCGGATATATAGTAGGGGGATAGATAACTTTGGCACCAAATGTGCAAAGATCCATGCTCTCCACAAACGACATCTCGGAGATAACCTTTGCATCTTTAACTACGCGGGGATCGGTAGTAAGGAAGCCATCGACATCGGTCCAAATCTGCAGAACCTCCGCATTGAGAGACGCCGCTACCAAAGCAGCGGTAAAATCCGATCCACCGCGACCGAGATTTGTAATCTCGCCGGTATCTTTGTCAGACGATATAAATCCCCCCATCACGACCGGGTAATTTATCTCTTGAAATTTACGGGAGATAAGTTTGTCGGTAAGATTGGCGGAAGCGATATTCTTATCAAAATACTTTTCGGTCTTGATAATCTCAAGCGAATCGACATGAGTGGCGCGATTAATAATATTGGCCACTATAATCGAAGACATTCTCTCACCGAGCGACACAATCCGGTCGAGGGTCGGTCCGGGTAAATAGGATATAAGAGCCACACCCTGATACAGATGTTTCAACTCATCAAGAAAGGGTGTAATCAGTTGCTTTGTAGATTCAGCCTTCTCATGATCGGGGATGGTATCATCAATTATACGGTAATGGCGTAGGGCCATCTCCTCCCATCTGTCTATATAGGTGTCACATCCGGCTGCTGCCTCGCGAGCAGTAGCAATAAGTTTATCGGTAAGTCCACCGAGTGCTGAAACTACAATTACAGCATCGTCGGTGAGGGATTCTACAATCTTTTTTACGTTATAGAGGCTCTCCGCAGTACCTACAGAAGTGCCTCCGAATTTCAATACAATCATTCTAACCTGTTAACAAAAGGAGTCTTTTAAACTACAAGCATACAAAGTTAATTATAAATTCGGAGAGAATGAAATAAATATAGCATAAGTGGTGTCGTAGAACCTGTTTAAATTTAATTCAATAACGATTAAACTCACTTTTAGACATCATCCACTAAATATTGGCGCCCTGACATTAACATCTATTGTGGGTTGGGGTCTAACATTTCTTCCGGATTGGGTCTTAATTAAGATTAGGATCAGAGGGGAGGAGGAGCCAATGCCTATAGGCAGGGCCGAGCCATTTGGCTATTGCATTCCACATTTCATTGCCCGTAAGAGTCAGCAGAAGGTTAGGGTCGAGAATATGATCTACGATGCCCCAGGCTCCGGCCTCAATCTCTTTTTCGAGTTGTCCGGCGCTCCAACCGCTGTATCCGAGGTAAAACCGTAAATCCTTCTGAGGGTCGGTGGTGGTTGATATTGCCTCCATCAGATTATCGTAATCACCGCCTACGTTAATGCCCGGCAGGATCTCGTAACTTCCCTTAACACGATCGCCATACGAATCGAGCCAGAAGAGTCTCTGCAGATCTACAGGACCTCCATGATAAAGTGACATCTCGCCGGCTTTGCCCGGCATACCGCATGCTTCTTGCATGGATATATCGAGATTGCGGTTAAGGATCAGGCCGATATGACCGTTATTGGCATCCTTATCGAGAATCAGTATTACTGTACGTTTGAAATTTGGATCATTAAGTAAAGGTGAAGCGATCAATATAGTCCCCGGACGGAGGACGGACTGATTCTTTATATCGTTTGTATCTGTGTTTTTCATAATTCTACAATCTGTTTATAAGTATAACACGCGAAGAGACGAAAGTACTTAAATCTCAACTCCCTTCAATCCTCAAGAAATGTTAACTGATGGCTCATGCGGAGCCGATAATTTAGAATTTCTTGTGGCTCATTTTCTAAAAACAGGAAATAGTGATAAAAATAAGAGCGGTTTTGGCTTAAAAGTCAAAACCGCTCAAATATATAGTTAATAAAGTATTAAATCTTTATATAGATTACTTGATAACTACTTTCTCAGCCTTGTCACCGGTAACTTTAACGTAAACACCATTAGCGGGATTTGCTACCTTAACACCATCGAGAGTATAGTATTCAGCCTCAGCAGCAGCCTCTTCAACTTCGTTAACACCTACAGTTTCACCTTTGGCAACTTTTACTGTGAAGTAAAGCATACCGTTAGAAGCGATTTCATCCCCCTTGTAGAGGCAACCCTGAACTTCGTATTCATAATTGTCGGCAGTAGCGATAAAGGCATTAGATTTTTTGCCGGGGAAAGCGCTTGAAGGAACCCACTCAGCGGGTGCTTTTGCAGCAGTGCTTGTGAGGATGGTTATATCTCCGTATTCAGCAGAGTAGAGGAGGAAACCGTCAAAACCTTCGGGAGTAGCGAGATTAACCTGGATAGTATCTTCACCTTTCTCAGCCTGACCCTTAATAGTGATGTTGTAAGTGTCTCCGTCGTAAGATTGAGAAACTGTAGCAGCGGAACTGTTGACAGTAATATCAATAGTAGAGGGGAGTTCTACTGCGGTAGTAACATCTTCGTATGAAACGGGATAGAGTTGAACATTACCATTGTAAACCACTACAACAGCGAGAACCTTGTAAGTACCGGCCTCTACGCTTTCGATAGTGTAGTTGTTACGCATAGTTACAGAAGTACCGTCGATAGTACCTTCGAAATTGGATTTATCGGCAGGAGTTGCCTCATCAAAAGTAATAGTGAAGTAAGCAACTTTATTTACATCAGCAGTAGTGGGGTAGCCAAGAACGGGGTACTGAAGATATGTAGCGGCGTTAGAAGTAGAAACGGGGAGAGTAGCATCTGTGAGTTCCGGAGTCACGCCGTTATAAAGTGTATAAGTAGCGGGCCAACCTGCGCGGAGAACATCACCCTTCTTATAATCATTAGCACCGTAGATCTGGATCCAGTCTTCACCATCAGTTACAAAGATGTTGCTGTTATTAACAAAACCGACCATAAGTTCTGCGTTAACGAGGATTTTGTCACCTGTAGAGAGGGCGAGCATCTGAGCCACAGAAGTAACGGGGTTAAGTACATTGAGAGTATAAGAAGCCTTACCGGCCATGTACTCATCGTTTTCTTCAGAAGTAGCAGTGATGACAGTTGTACCTACACCATTGATCTGAACACCATTGGCAGTGATTTCTGCAACTGAAGTGTCAGAAGAAGAGTAGGTAACAGTCAAGTTGTTGGGATTGCTGAGGTAAGCATCACCGAAATACTTAAGAGTAGAAGCGACGTTAAACTCAGTCTTATTGAAAGAGAGTTCCGCTTCCTTTTTATCAGAGTCAATCTTGTTGTAAACTACGGTGATTTCCGGACCGAGGTAAAGAGCGCTAGACTTAGAGCGTAAACCCCAGTAGTGGATATCAGTATCAAGATCTGTGAGAACGGTCTGATCAGAAGATTTTGCGAGAGAACCGATAGACGATCCTTGAGTTGATGATGATGATGCATATAAGTCTCCTGATGCATAAGCGGAATCCTTTTGATAAAAATCAAGTATACGTGCATTGGCGGTACTACTTCCCCAGGTAATCGTTACTGAGACCAATTCAAGGTTATTAGGATTTTCAGTAACCCAGATACCTGAAGGGTTAGTTCCACGGAGTTGGAATCCACTGCCATTACTTTGGTTAGCGCATGCAACATTAGCGCCATAAGTTACCCCTGACGGTGCAGTGAAGGAAACGTTCTTGTATGAAGAAGTAGACCCGTCGGTGATGAAATCAGTAATGTTGAGAACATCAGTCACCTGTTCTGCCATCATAGGGGTTGTGGCAAGGGCTACTGCAGCAAAAGAAAGTAAAAACTTTTTCATGAACTTGATATTATAAATTAATTAATAATTATTGCTTTAATTAAATATATGCAAAAGTAACAATTATTAATATCATATACAATATCTGATTAAAAAATAGCGCTTCAAAATTAAAATAAAAATCATTGCTTTCCTAATCCGGCCGGTGTGATCTCAGGAGTGGAGAACCGCCCCCGATAGTAACCACAATACTAATCAATCAGTTACAATTTCAGTTGGAAAATTGTAACTGATTGATATGTGCCGTTAAAGAACTGCCAGTCAGTGAGTTTGCCGACAGTGCGGTAGCCTGCTTTTACAAACAAAGCATGCGATTTATCATTACTCTCAAGCACTTTGGCCATGAGAGAACGCAGACCGAGATGTTGAGCACAGTATTTCGCACCTTCTTCGAGAGCATGCAGAGCCACTCCCTCCATACGAAACTCAGGGAGGATGTAAATGCCAACTTCGGCAGTACGGTTGCGTGGAGAAATATCGAAAATATCAAGCAGACCTACTACATCGGAATGAAGAGAGATGATTAATCTTAACTGTCCGGACTTGAAAGGGTCTGCATCATAATTAAGTGCGTACTCTGTGAGGAGGTGTCGGGAAAGGGGTGCACCGAATTCGGCTATCGTGCCTGATTTAGGGTCACTCTCTATCTTAAACAGGAGATCCACATCCTCAGGTTCGACACCTCTGAGAGAGAAATTATCGCCATACTGTACATTATAGCCGAAATATGATTCAGGTTCAGAACGGTTAATCATTTGGAAGAAAAGGTATTGCTAAAAGGTATACGGTTTAATATGGAACGACCGAGGGTGAGTTCGTCGGTATATTCGAGTTCGTTGCCAATTGATATACCGCGGGCGAGGACCGAAATTTTAACATTATAATCAGCAAGTTTGCGAAAAATGTAAAAATTAGTGGTATCCCCCTCGATTGTGGGGTTTAAGGCAAGTATCACTTCCTCGATATTATCCTCTTTGACTCTCTCGATCAGCGAATCAATCTCAAGGTCAGAAGGGGAGATGCCATCGAGGGGAGAAATAACACCGCCCAACACATGATATAGCCCGTTGAATTCATGGGTAGACTCTATGGTGAGAACATCCTTAACATTCTCGACCACACAGACAACCTCGGCAGAGCGTCTGGGAGAAGAGCAGATGTCGCAAACTTCAGTCTCACTGATATTATGGCACTTACTGCAATATCTGATATTGCGACGCATCTCGATAAGAGATTCACCCAACGAGATAGCCTCATCCTCATCAGCACGAAGCAGATGCAGCGCAAGGCGCAGGGCAGTCTTGCGCCCTATGCCCGGAAGTTTGGAGAGATGATCTACAGCGGAATCAAGTAGCGAAGAATTATATGATAAATTCATAAGTTATGTCAATAGAAAATTGTATCTTTGTGATATATAAAAACGTGAATATGATAGATTATATTGCAGGTGCATTAGCAGAATTAACTCCGACAACAGCGGTAATAGACTGCTCCGGTGTAGGATATGAGATAAATATAACATTGATAGATTATGCCGATCTACAAGGTAAAGAGCGTGTTAAACTCTACATTCATGAGTCGATACGGGAAGATGCTCATTTATTGTACGGTTTTTTAGATAAACGCGAACGTGAATATTTCCGACTTCTAATCGGAGTGAGCGGGGTAGGTCCTAATACCGCACGATTGATATTATCGTCGCTAACCTCCGATCAACTCAGCGAGATTATCGCCTCGGGCAATGATAAAATGCTGAAAAGTGTAAAAGGTATCGGGGGTAAAACCGCACAACGTATTATTGTAGACCTCAAGGATAAAATAAATGTAGACCTGTCAGCGTTATCTACTCATACACCTCTATCAGATGATGCATATAAGGATGCTCTGGCGGCCTTGGTAATGTTAGGTTTCTCACAACTGCCGAGTCAGAAGGTACTTCAGAAACTATTTGGAGAGAATCCGCAACTTACCACCGAGAAGGCAGTGGCAATGGCGTTGAAGATGCTGTAAGGGCCGTATTGGAATCCGGATGATGTAGCATCTAACATCTGAGATAGTGGTAAAAAATAACTTACCGACTAAATGACATCACGGAGACGACACTTCGTAACTGACAGATTTATAAAACTATTACCGGTACTATTACTAATAATGGTATCGGCATTCGTCATATCTGTAGCCCAATACCGTAAATCCGAACTTACTCCGCCTCCTCCGGCTCCGGTAGGGGAGTATATCGAGGGTACACATATTCCGGATTCGATAATTCTCCCGTCGCCTGTAAGTCCGACACTTCCCAGAGGTTATGCCGACTATATCGGCCGGGAATATGCGGCCGACCTGTCAGATCCTCAGAATATTAAGACAGAGGTCGTGTATGATCCGGAGATAGGGAAATATGTAATCCATACCCGGGTGGGAGATATGGATATAGTGACCCCATATATGATGACTCCCGAGGAGTACAACTCGATGATCAATCGTCGGGATATGTATGATTACTTCAGAGAGCGCAACTCTGTCACTGTGCAGAATGCAGAAAAGCAACCATTTAACATACTGGATATGAACTTCGCCCTCGGTCCGCTCGAAAAAATCTTCGGACCCGGGGGAGTGCGCCTTACTACGCAGGGTTCTATACAGTTATCTATGGGAGTGAAGAGTAATAAGACCGATAATCCGGCCTTGTCTCTACGCTCGCGTCGTAAGACTTATTTTGATTTTGATCAGAAGATTCAGGCTACCATAGGGGCATCGGTAGGTGACAAGTTAAAATTCAACATGACCTATAATACCGATGCTACATTTGATTTTGACTCTAAAAACCTCAAACTGGCATACGAAGGTAAAGAAGATGAAATTATCAAATCGATAGAGGCCGGTAATGTCAGCATGACGACCGGTTCGTCGCTGATACGCGGAGGTACGGCACTGTTTGGTGCTAAAGCGAAACTGCAATTCGGCAAACTGACCTTGACCGGTCTGCTCTCACAGCAAAATTCCGAGTCAAAGACCATTAACACCACCGGTGGTGTGCAGAGTACGCAGTTCAGCATTCGCGCAAACGATTATGATGCAAACCGCCACTTCTTTCTCTCCCAATATTTTTATGAGAATTACGATGCTTTTGCTGCCAGAATACCACTGATATCCTCCGGTATATCCATTACCCGTATCGAAGTCTGGATAACCAATAAAAATTCAAATTATCAGGAGAGCCGAAACTTCGTAGGCTTCATGGATCTGGGTGAAAACAGTAATCTTGCCAATGACTATTGGATACCCGACAGGAGTCTCCCTATCCCGACCAACAGTTCAAATAACCTTCTTACCGTAATTAAGGATCAGTATCCAGATGCGCGCAATATAAACCGTGTGACTCAGGTATTGGAACCCCTACAGGCATACGGTATAGAGGGTGGTAAGGATTATGAAAAAGTAGAAAGCGCCCGATTACTCAAATCTACAGAGTATACATTAAATTCACAACTCGGATATATCTCACTCAAGCAGGCACTTAATTCAGACGAGGTGCTTGCTGTAGCGTTTGAATATACCTACAATGGCAAGGTTTATCAGGTAGGTGAGTTTTCGAGCGATATTACGCAGACTGACCAATCTCTCTATCTGAAGATGCTGCGCGGCACCACAATCTCTACAAAGTTGCCGATGTGGAGACTTATGATGAAAAACGTGTATAATCTCGGTGCCTATCAGTTACAACAGAAAAACTTCAAACTTAATATCAAATATCTATCGGATACTACAGGTACTGAAATTAATTATCTCCCTGTAGGCAATATCTCAAACCAGCCACTTCTGCAGGTTATGAACCTCGACCGACTGGACTCAAACCAGGAGTCTAATTCAGATGGTTTCTTTGACTATGTGGAGGGATACACTGTGTTGTCGCAGTCAGGTAAGATTATATTTCCGGTAGCCGAACCGTTTGGCGCGCATCTGGAGCGTAAGATAGGTAATGCGGACCTTGCGGCACCATACGTGTTTAAGGAACTGTATGACAGTACTCTTGTGGTTGCAAAGCAGTTTGCCGACAAAGATAAGTATTCGCTTATAGGTGAGTATCAGGCATCAAACGGAGCGCAGATCAGGCTTAATGCGATGAATGTGCCGCGAGGTTCGGTAGTGGTTACGGCCGGAGGTGCAACCCTGGTAGAGAACTCGGATTATACCGTAGATTACAGTATGGGTATTGTCACTATTACCAATCAGAGCATAATAGATTCCGGTACAAATGTAAGTGTAACGCTTGAGAATCAATCGTTATTCTCGATGCAGCGCAAGACTCTGCTCGGACTCGATGCGCAATATAAGTTTAATAAAGACTTCACGCTGGGGGGAACGCTCCTGCATTTCTCTGAAAAATCACTCACAGAAAAAGTAAATATTGGTGACGAAGTCATAAATAATACAATGTGGGGTATAAACCTCTCATATAATAAAAACTTCTTCTGGCTTACAAACCTTATCAATAAGGTACCTACCATAAACGCTACCGCGCCCTCTAACTTCAGAATAAATGCGGAGTTTGCTCAACTTGTACCGCATAAGCAGAAATCGGGTTCTAATAAAGGATCGTCATTTATCGATGATTTTGAATCTACACAGACCGGTGTGGATTTAAGATCACCCTACTCATGGTTTCTAAGTTCAACCCCGTATAACGGTGGCGGCAATCCGCTATTCCCCGAGGCCGGATTATCTAACAATGTGGATTATGGTAAGAACCGAGCCCTCCTGTCGTGGTATTATGTAGATCGAATATTCACGATGAAAAACTCATCGATGATACCCGGTTATCTTAAAAATGATCTCAAGCAACTTTCAAACCCATACGTCAGAGAGGTTAAGGTAAGTGAGATCTTCCCCAACCGCGAGATTGTATATGGAGAGCAAAACCTGATACAATGTCTCAACCTGTCGTTTTATCCCAAGGAGCGCGGTCCGTACAACCTTGATGCCGATAATATCGATGATCAGGGTAATCTTCTCATGCCCGAAAAGAGATGGGGTGGAATTATGAGAAAAATGGATAATTCCAATTTTGAGAACTCTAATGTAGAGTATCTGCAATTCTGGCTTCTCGACCCATTTCTTGATCCGGACAATCCTAACCGTGAGGGTGGTGATCTCTATTTTAACTTCGGTGAGATCTCTGAAGATATTCTCAAGGATGGCATGAAGAGTTACGAAAACGGTATTCCGATTGATGGTAATAATGAATTTATCACCGAGACTAACTGGGGACGTGTAAGTCGTCAGAACTCGCTTACATACGCATTTGAGAATGCCTCGGATGCCCGCCCCAGACAGGATGTAGGTCTCGATGGCTTGCCTAACGATGATGAGTTTAATTTCTCATCGTATAAGGAGTATCTCGATAAACTGCGTACACGCCTGTCACCTCAACGTATAGCAGAGATGCAGGAGGTGCCCTGGAGTCCGTTTAACGACCCCTCGGGCGATAATTATCATTTCTATCGCAGCGCTTATTATGATGAGACTCAGGCGTCGATACTTGAGCGATACAAACATTACAACGGAGTGGAAGGCAACTCTCTCTCTCCCGACCAGAGTGATAATCCTCAGTACCAGTCAAGCAGAACCGTGCCCGATGTAGAAGATATAAATCAGGATAACACGCTTAATGAATATGAGCGCTATTTCCAATATAAGGTGTCTATACGTCCGGAAGATCTTGAGGTCGGTAAAAATTACATTACCGACAAGCAGATCGGTTTTGCAAATACTCCCGCCGGTCAGCAGGAATCTGTGTGGTATCAGTTTAAAATACCTTTGTCGCAACCTGACGAAGTTGTAGGTGGAATTTCGGATTTCTCCACTATACGTTTCGCGCGTATATTCATGACCGGGTTTAAGGAGACAACCCATCTGCGTTTTGCTACCCTCGAACTGGTAAGAGGTGAGTGGAGAGACTATCAGTTTAATCTGAACAGTCGTAATGATTCACCGGCCGAGGGTGAACTGGATATGTCGGTGGTAAATATTGAAGAGAATGCCGCCCGCACTCCGGTTAACTATGTATTGCCTCCGGGAGTGGACCGAATACAGGATCCCGGTCAGTCGCAGGCTACACAACTTAATGAGCAGTCGCTCTCGCTCAAGGTTACAAATCTCCAGCCCGGTGATGCACGCGGTATTTATAAAAATACGCAACTTGATTTGCGTATTTACCGCAGACTGCAGATGTGGATTCACGAAGAGGCACTCATCGATGACCGCACAGATCTAAAAAATGGTGACTTGTCGCTGTTTATACGTCTGGGGTCGGACGTCAAGAATAACTATTATGAGTATGAAATACCGCTTGATGTGACACCACCCGATGTTTATAACAACTACAATAGTGGTGACCGCGCTATCGTGTGGCCTATTCATAACAGAATGGACTTCCCCTTTGAGGTCTTTACGGATCTGAAAACAGAAAGAAACCGTGACCGATCTGCCGGTGTAGACGGGGTAGGATATACCCGCGTGTTTACCCGACGTGACCCCAATAACGAGAGAAATAATGTAAGCGTGTTGGGTAACCCATCACTCTCGGATGTGAGGGTAATGCTAATCGGTATACGTAACCGGTCGAATACCATAAAAGATGGTACCATCTGGGTAAACGAATTGAAAGTTACAGACTTTAACGAAGATGGCGGTTGGGCGGCAAATATCAATGCCGCTCTGGCAGTGTCCGATGTGGCTAATGTAAACTTTGCATTTCATAAGGAGACAGCCGGGTTCGGTGGCGTAGATCAGAGTCTCTCTTCGCGCCGTATGGAAGATTACCAGCAGATTAACGTGGCAGTGCAGGGTGATGTAGGTAAACTACTGCCGGAAAAGGCCAAATTATCCGCACCGATATATTATGCTAAATCCAACGAGGTTACTACACCTAAATATAATCCTCTTGATCAGGATATTCTGCTCAAGGATGCTCTCGATGCCGCGCAGACCAAGCAGGAGCGCGACTCAATCCGCAATTATGCGGTCACAAGAAAACAGACTGAGAGTTTCTCGATATCAAATCTGAGGTTTAATGTTACAAGTAAGGTGCCGATGCCTTGGGACCCCGCTAACTTTACTCTTGCATTCTCGTATAATAAGCAGAAAAATTTTGATCCTACTACCGAATATGAGTATACCAATGATTACAGAGGTTCATTCCAATACTCATACTCACCGATGATCAAACCTCTTAAACCATTTGCATGGGTTAAAGGTAAGGGGAAAACAGCAAAATTCCTTAAAGACTGGCAGATAAACTGGCTGTTTAACAACCTTACATTTATGACCTCCATGACGAGGTATTATTATGAGCAGCAAACCAGAAGCGAGGTGGATGTAAATTTCCAACTTCCGGTGCAGGTGAGCAAGAATTTCTATTGGAATCGTCAATTATCCTTGACATGGAATCTATTGCCGAGTCTTAATCTCTCATTCAATTCAAATACTAATGCAAGAATTGAGGAGGGGATAGGCGCTGTGAATAAGAAACTGTTCCCGGATCAGTATCGTGACTGGAAAGATACGGTACTCTCCTCTTTGCGTAGTTTGGGTACGCCCTGGAGTTACAACCAGACATTTACCGGATCTTATCGCGCTCCGTTTAATAAAATTGCCTTTCTTGACTATCTTACAGGCAACCTTACCTATACGGCTAATTATCAGTGGGATCGCGGTGCTACTATCGACGGCGTAAACTTAGGTAATGCTATTCAGAATCAGACTACCTGGAATACAGATGCCCGTCTTAACTTTGAGACCCTCTTTAATAAATCAAAATATCTACAGAAGATCAACAAGCGGTTTGCAAGTTCGCGATCCAGAACTGCAACCGTAAATATGGATAAGTTAAAAAAGAAGGATCAGAAGAAGTTTGAGCGCGCCTATACTCTATCTATGGATACTACTACAATAGTAGAGCATAACCTGAAAACGAAGCGAGTGAAGTTTAGCGCTACCTCAGCCGGAAAACCGATTACTCTAAAGACAAGAGTATTGGACAATAACCGTGTGGAGATACTCTCGAAGGGTAAGAGTAATGTGAAAGTTACAATTACCGAGATGGAGAAGCCGAAAAAAGACAGGATAGCAAATGACTTTGCCGAGTATGCCTTAAGATTTCTGATGATGCCGAGAAGCCTTAGTTTCAGGATGAAGCAAAGCCACTCGCTTAATCTCCCGCAGTTCGGGCCCAATATCGGCGATATTTTCGGTCAGAGTACCAAGTATGGTCCTATGGCTCCCGGTCTTGATTTCGCGTTCGGTTTTTATGATGAGAGTTATGTGGAGAAAGCACTGGATCGTAACTGGCTCCTTACAGACAATAATCAGGTATCACCGGCTATATGGAATCAGAGTAAAGAATTTAATTTTGAATTGCAACTCGAACCGATAAGAGGGTTGAAGATCACGCTTACGTCCAACCTTACCGATTCGCGCACACGTCAGGTGCAGTTTATGTATGCCGGTATGCCAACTACCCGCACAGGTTCCTATACCCGCACGCATGTGGCAATCGCTACAGCATTAAAGAATTCAAAGGCGGAGAATGGCTATTACTCTGCGGCCTTTGAGCGATTCCTGGAGTATATACCGAGGATTGCAGCACGATATGAGGAGGCATATCGCGGATCAACATATCCTTCCACAGGATTTATGGAAGGGAGTCCGCTGGCCGGCACAACCTATAATCCGCAGGTAGGCCAGGTAAGTGCCACGAGTCCGGATGTAATGATACCTGCATTTATCGCTGCATATAGCGGTCAGAATGTAGACAAAATTACGCTCAATCTTTTCCCGGGATTGGCCTCTATGTTGCCTAACTGGAAAATAACATACGACGGTTTTCAGCAGATGGGCCCGATGAAGAATATCTTCAAGACGTTTACTATTAATCATGCCTATCAATGTACTTACTCCGCAGGTGGGTATACCTCTTATCTGGATTGGCAGAGCATAGGAGGTGACTTCGGTTATACGCTCGATGCCCAAACCAATATGCCGGTACCCTCATCACCTTACAGTATCCCGAGTGTGGCAATAACCGAGAGATTTGCTCCTCTGGTAGGTGTAAACATGACCTTTAAAAATGAATTGTCGGTAAAGTGTGAGTATAAGGATTCAAGAACGCTTAATCTTAATTCGGCAGCCGGACAGGTAGTGGAAACATCTACTAAAAATCTTACTATCGGTGCCGGATATAAGATTGCCAATTTCAACAAGATAATCAAGATCGGAAGTCGGCAGGGCAATGTAAGTAATGATTTATCTATGAATCTTGATATTTCTTATGCCAATAACGCCAGTTTGATACGTAAAATCGAAACGGCATATACACAGGCCACTCAAGGTACGCGGACGTTCTCGATTAATTTCATGGCAAGTTATATCCTGAGTAAGAGGATTACTCTCAATGCGTTCTTTGATCATCAGGTCAATACGCCGCTGGTAAGTAATTCTTCGTATCCTACATCAAACTCCAATTATGGTATAAGTGTAAATGTATCATTAGCCAGATAAAATGAAAAGACCGAAGATTACAGTTCCTACTACCCGGTCGCGCACCGGCTTTACCGTGCGCAACGGGGTGGTGGGAATAATCTTTTTTATACTGTTGATGATATTACAATTTGTATCCCGCAGGGTCTTTATCAATTATCTGGGTGCAAGTGTGCTGGGTATAAACTCTACAATAATATCTCTATTGGAGTTTCTTAACTTGGCCGAAATGGGGATCGCCACCGCAGTAGGATACTCACTCTATGGTCCCCTGGCAAAAGGAGATCATATAGCAGTTTCCGGAATACTCGGACTACACAGATGGTTGTATCGCAGAGTGGCAGTCTTTATGATCATAGGCGCATTAGTATTAATGCCTTTCTTTCCCCGGATATTTGCCAAGAGCGGTCTCCCTATGTGGTATGCTTACAGTACGTTTATTGTTATGTTGGCAGGTGCGGTCACGGGGTACCTTGTAAACTATTCAGAAGTTTTGCTGACTGCCTCGCAGCGAGATTACAAGGTAAATATCTCCTATCGCGGCCCTAAGGTGATAATTATATCGTTGCAGATCATAGCAATAGCCAAATATCCCGCAATAGGTTATCAATTATGGTTAATATTAGAGGCTATTGGGATAATTGTTTCTGCAATCCTGATGCGGTATATGGTAGGTCGGACATTTCCCGGATTAAAAATTTCTGAAGAGGGGAGCAGCACCTTACGTCGGAAACATCCGAACGTGATGAAAATTACAGGCCTGTTGATATACCACAAAATCGGAGGATTTCTGGTAAAACAGATGACTCCATTTATGGTATACTTATTCGTAACGGTAAGTACAGTAGCGGTATATGCCAACTATTTGCTTATTATGACCGGAATGTACCGATTTGTAGAGTCGGTATTTAAAGGGATTGAAGCAGGTATTGGAAATTTGCACCATACGCTGGGTAATGATCATGAAATTTCATTATTTACAGAACTCCACAGCGTAAGGATTCTGATGGGTTCTATCCTTTTTTATGCTTTCTATATATGCTCTAATCCATTTACAGCAATATGGGTAGGGGAGGAATATAAATTTTCCGATCTATCGGTAATTTTGCTCGGCTTACTTCTCTATATATGGATAATAAAGGGAAGTACAGAAAGTTTTACACTTGCCAAGGGAGTTGTGGGAGATATATGGGCGCCGCTTTGTGAGGGGTTGATAACTCTAATAGTTTCAATATCAGCGGGATACTATTATGGACTAAACGGTGTGATTTGCGGAGCACTATCCGGAGTAACGGTCATGACATTTATATGGAAGCCATACTATCTGATAACCAGAGGATTCAGACAATCTAACATCATGATTTTGCACCTATATTACCGACCTCTGATAATAAGTATTCTAATAGCGATCTTGGTAGCGCTTATAGTGAAACTTATAGGAAATGGTATTAAAATGGAGTTGATAGAACGAAATGAGGGTATACAATTGATTATTGGTATAATAAAAACATTGCTATTCGCGATAATATTTGCGATTCTCCAATATCTGACAGATAAAGGGATACGTCGATTCTACTCACGCATAATTGCCCATTTTTCGAAGGCTAAGCCTGTATAAGAAAATTGTTAACGCGAATAGGTGTTAATATCACGAACAGGTGTTACATCACGAACACGCGTGAGTATCACGAACAGGTATTAATATTTTGTTATGTAGGAAATACAGGGATGTAAATATAGTTTCAAGATTTATCTAAAGAAGCGATATATGTATCATTATATCCGAGTTTAGAGGAAATTTCACTAATGCTCATCCCACAATCTCTAAGTTTCTTGACAATATTCTGCAGCATCTTAGTCTCTCCCTCTTGAATACCTTCTATTCTCCCTTCTTTTCTTCCTTCTATTCTTTTTTGCTCGCCGAAGTAAGCCATGCCCAGGCGGTCATCTTCAAGTTTCATTCTTGATTGACTATAACTTACTACTTCTTCATTAGCAAGATGCGAAAGGTCTGCTGCCTCAAATAATTCATCAAAAATGGGGTAATCTTTTGGCTTCTCATTCATAGTTTCAAGATTTTTAATTAAAAACAACCACTGCTCTAATTGGTTCTTACACTTTTCAAAACTATCATATTGCATTGTGCATAGGTCAAGGAATATCATATTCAATTTATCGGAGAATACTTCCTTGCTATCTTCATCGATCAATCCAATCTTTCTTACCATTTTCGGGGAATGACCTAATATATGAAAATCCATAAGGAATATACCGTAAACTTTTGCAAATTCGTAATTGTTCCCTTTTCTAATCTGCTTTAATAATGCATGGGAGCAATATACTAATGCGCGCTCCGAAAACGTAGGTTGGATAGTTCGTTGCATCTCTATGATAATATGCGATCCCTCGGTCGTGGTACAGTAGATATCAAACACAACCCTTTTGTTATCTTCTTTAAATGGGAGTTGCTCCTTATCAAGAAATGTCACATCAGTGATAGTTTCTTTTCCTTCAAGAATGTCATTGAGAAAAAGTATCA
This sequence comes from uncultured Porphyromonadaceae bacterium, assembly GCA_947175665.1. Lineage (GTDB taxonomy): Bacteria > Bacteroidota > Bacteroidia > Bacteroidales > Muribaculaceae > Lepagella. The sequence continues at coordinate 45,682 of CAMWNR010000002.1, read as the reverse complement.
ATGTCTGTTTCGTTTCTTCTGAGCCGAATATGCGTTTGAAAGCATAATCAGTCATTAGATGCATGTATCGCGGTGTATTTCCCATAATATTTGTTTATACACATGATAATGCGAATATAATTATTATTTGAAAAATAACCAAAAAAATGAGGCCGAGTTATATCAAATTAACTCGGCCTCATGCGGATATGAAAAAAGTTGGGGTATTAAGTTATCTTGTCGGATCCGGTATTATTAATCAGTTGCGGAAGATAAGATCATCACCTTTACGATCAATAATAATAGGATGAGCATTGTCGACTTTCTGAGCAAGAATGTCTTTTGACAACTGGTTAAGTACCATACGCTGTATAGTACGTTTTACCGGACGTGCGCCAAATTCGGGATCGTAACCGTCTTCGGCCAGAAGTTCGAGGGCGGGTTTGGTGATTTCTAATGTTACGCCGTTGGATGCAAGCATTTTCTGTACACTCTTAACTTGAATATCGACAATCTTCTGGATGTCATGTTTATCAAGGGGTGTAAACATCACTGTCTCATCAATACGGTTGAGGAATTCCGGGCGGATAATCTGTTTAAGTCTATCCATTACATCGAGTTTGGTCTGAGAGATGATATTTTCTTTCTCCTCTTCGTTTTTATCGGCAAACCCCTGGAATTTTTCGCGTATTATATCACTACCCATGTTAGAGGTCATGATAATGATAGTGTTTTTAAAGTTGATGAAACGTCCCTTATTATCGGTGAGTCTACCGTCATCGAGTACCTGAAGCAAGATATTGAATACATCAGGATTAGCCTTTTCTATCTCATCAAACAGAACGACGCTATATGGTTTGCGGCGCACTGCCTCGGTAAGTTGACCTCCCTCATCGTAACCTACATATCCCGGAGGCGCTCCTACGAGACGGCTCACTGAATGCTTCTCCATATATTCAGACATATCGATACGTGTCATCATATCTTCATCGTCAAACAAGTATTCGGCCAGAGCCTTGGCAAGTTCAGTCTTACCTACACCGGTAGTACCGAGGAAGATGAAAGAACCGATAGGTCTGCGAGGATCGTTAAGTCCGGCACGAGATCTGCGTACGGCATCAGAGACAGCACGGATTGCATCATCCTGACCTACGACACGACGGTGTAGTTCCTCTTCGAGGTGCAGGAGTTTTTCTTTCTCACTCTGAGCCATTTTCTTAACCGGTATTCCGGTCCAGCGGCTTACGATCTCAGCAATATCCTCAGCATCCACTTCTTCCTTAATCATGGCACCTTCGCCTTGAAGTTCCTTAAGTCGTTGCTGAATTGCAGCGTTTTCATCTTCTTTCTGCTTGATCTTGCTATATCTGATTTCGGCTACTTTACCATAATCACCTTCACGTTCGGCACGTTCGGCCTCAAGTTTGAGTTGCTCGATATCGATTTTATTCTGCTGAATCTTATTGATTTCATTTTTCTCAGCCTGCCATTTAGCCTTAAGAGATTTCTCAGTATCTTTAAGGTTAGCGATATCCTCATCTATCTCCTTGAGTTTATAATCGTTGCCTTCACGTTTGAGTGCCTCACGCTCAATTTCGAGTTGCATAATCTTACGGGTTGCTTCATCGAGAGCCTGCGGCATTGAGTCCATTTCAAGGCGGAGTTTGGAAGCAGCCTCATCGATAAGGTCAATGGCTTTATCAGGGAGGAAACGATCGGTTATATATCGTACGCTTAGTTGCACGGCGGCGATAATAGCCTCATCCATAATACGAACCTTATGGTGATTCTCATATCTCTCCTTGAGGCCACGAAGTATCGAAATTGCAGCCATCTCATCCGGTTCGTCTACCATAACTTTCTGGAAACGACGTTCGAGGGCTTTATCTTTCTCAAAATATTTCTGATACTCATCGAGAGTTGTCGCACCGATTGAGCGTAATTCTCCACGTGCAAGAGCAGGCTTAAGAATATTGGCGGCATCCATCGCACCTTCCCCCTTACCGGCTCCTACAAGAGTATGTATTTCATCGATAAAGAGAATTATCTCCCCATCGCTCTGAGTTACTTCATTAACTATAGCCTTAAGGCGCTCTTCAAACTCACCCTTATACTTTGCACCGGCCACCAAGGCACCCATATCCAATGAATAAATCTGTTTGGACTTCAGGTTTTCCGGTACATCACCACGTACAATACGGTGAGCCAATCCCTCTGCAATCGCGGTTTTACCGGTACCGGGTTCGCCTACGAGCATCGGATTATTTTTAGAGCGTCGGGATAGAATCTGCAGAACTCGTCTGATCTCCTCATCACGACCAATAACCGGATCGAGTTTGCCTGCACGGGCGCGATCATTAAGGTTGATAGCATATTTAGATAGTGCCTGATAAGACTCCTCAGCACTCTGATCTTTAACCTTATTCCCCTTACGCAGATCATTGATGGCCGCTTCAAGACCTTTCTCGGTCACACCGGCATCTTTAAGGATTTGAGACGCTTTGCATTTAGTACGGAGTATACCCATGAGCATTGCTTCAACCGAAACATACTCATCACCCATACTCTTAGAGAAATCGATAGCCTTCTGCATAGCCTCGTTAGATTCACGAGAAAGCAGAACATCGCCACCGCTAACCTTAGGAAGTGAGGCTATATCACGATCGACAGCCTGAGAGATGGTTGCCAGACTTACGCCTAATTTCTGAAAAATAAAGTTTAAGATAGACTCACTTTCAGAAATCATAGCCTTGAGAATATGTACAGGTTCAATCTGTTGCTGCCCGGCAGATCGGGTAATATCGATTGCCTTCTGTACAATCTCTTGAGATTTGATAGTGAAATTATTAAAGTTCATAGTATTTAAGATTATAATTTTTTACAGTAGTAATTTCAGAATGTTGATGTTTAAGGTATTTAAACATCGCATCATAAGTTTGCTTTCGATATTGTAACAAATAAGATAATGTTAAGGTTTACCAACTATACGACAACAAATAATTAAACAGCAAGAGAAAGGTTTTAATAGAACTATCTATCGTAAGCAGAAGAGGCGGAGAGACGGTGCGACCGATTTAAGCAGAGATTGATAATTCCTGAATGTATAATCCTGAATATATAAATTGATCTACTTTTTATATTTATAAAGGTAAAGGATTCCACAATGCTAAAACCGCAAAGTGAAAAATGATAAAAATATTATAAATGCTAAGGAGGAAAGCAAAAAATCGGTTAAAATAACCTATTATTAGGAATAATTTTTTATCTTTGCAATGTTTATATGATGTAATTAGACCGCTCAGGGCGGCCAGAAGATATTTTCGCTACTTACTCTCCGAAATTTACGGAATCGCTTCTGAAAAACTCAAATTATAGACAAAGACTTTATTTAACCTTATATAAAATATTAATAATATGAGCAAACCATACGTACTCGGTATCGATATAGGTGGCACAAACACAGTATTCGGTATTGTAGATGCGCGCGGCCATGTAGTGGCAAGCGATTCAATCAAGACCCAAAAGCATGCTGATTTTGATTCATATATCAGCGAACTTCACGCTGAAGTAATGCGTCTGCTTAAGGCTAATGACGCTGAAAACGAAATACAGGGTATCGGTATCGGTGCACCTAATGCAAACTATTATACAGGTGAAATTCAGAATACACCTAATCTGCCCTGGGGTAAAGGGATAGTACCTATTGCTGAGCGAGTAAGCCGTGAATTTGGAGGTATCCCCGTAGCAGTAACCAACGATGCCAATGCAGCAGCCCTTGGTGAGATGACATACGGTGCAGCGCGCGGTATGAAAGATTTCATTATGATTACTCTCGGCACCGGTGTAGGTTCGGGTATTGTAGTCAACGGCCAACTCGTATATGGTCACGATGGATTTGCCGGCGAACTTGGTCACGTTATAATGAAACGTAACAATGGCCGAGTGTGCGGATGTGGTCGTACCGGTTGTCTTGAAGCATATTGCTCGGCTACAGGTGTAGCACGCACAGCACGTGAATTCCTCGAATTACGCTCGGACCCCTCAACTTTGCGTAATCTTGATGTGGAGTTGATTACTTCAAAAGATGTATATGATGCAGCGATAGCAGGTGATAAACTCGCTAAAGAGATTTTCGAATATACCGCTACAATTCTCGGTGAGGCTCTCGCTGATATGGTGGCATTCTCAAGCCCTCAGGCTATTATACTGTTTGGTGGCCTTGCTAAGAGCGGTGACCTCTTGCTGAAACCACTGCGTGAAACATTTGAGAAATCATTGTTCCCCATTTTCCGTGGTAAGACCAAAATTATCCTTTCCGAACTCAAAGAGAGTGATGCTGCTGTGCTTGGTGCATCTGCACTCGGTTGGGAGGCTAAGTTCCGTACGGAGACACCGGCGGCACAGTTTGCTTCTGCACCTTCAGCCGCAGCCGAAGAGGTTTAATCGACTAATCTGATACCTTATCGGGTATAGATAGAAATTAAAATTGATTTTTACACCTGAAAGGGTATAAATATGAATATAATGTTAGGGACGCAATAATATCGCGTCCCTAACTTTTAAATTTCATTATTTACTTAGGATAGTAATTTTATGAACATCTGCATAATAGGCTCGGGTAATGTAGGCTCGCATCTTGCCAATGGATTCAGTAGAGCGGGCGTTGATACTCATTTGATTAATTCAAGAACCCTAACGGAAGTGCCTAATGAGTGTGATATTTATATCATCACGGTAAAGGATGTCGCTATAAAAGAGGTTGCCGAGTCTGTAATAAAATTAATAGATGAAGGTAAAACAGTGGTTCATACATCCGGGTCGGTAGGTATTGAAGTTTTGCAACAAGCCGCTGAAAAGATTGGCAAGAATATTAAGTGTGGGGTAATGTATCCGATGCAGACATTCAGCGTTGGAGCGGATATGGAGTATGATGAGATTCCGTTTCTTATAGAGGGGGATGATAATAACACTGAATCGCAGATAATACGATTGGCGAAGTGTCTGAGTTGCAATGTGCTGCTTGCCGATTCTGCAAAGCGTGGTGAATATCATCTGGCAGCCGTCATGGCCTGCAACTTTTCGGTTTATCTTTGTAATTTGGCAGAAGAATATCTTAATAATAAAGGTGGAGATTTCAAATTGTTACTTCCGCTTATGAGGCAGACGGTAGAAAAACTCGGTGTTTTATCTCCCTCGGAGGCATTAACAGGTCCGGCGCGCAGAGGAGATGTAGAGGTTATTAAAAATCACTTGGACAAGTTATCTGATAATCCCGAAGCCAAAGAAGTTTACGACTTGATCACAAAGAATATAATTAAGAGATATGAGTAAATTAAGTGAAGTATATTCGATAGAGGGTTTCGTACTGGATGTAGATGGAGTTCTTTCCTCTACGGTTCTTCAGATAAGTGAGGAAGGCCAACCTATTCGCACCACTAATCTCCACGATGGATTTGCTATACGTGTCGCCTTAAGAGCAGGGTTTAAAATGGCTGTAATTACCGGAGGTAAGTGCGAAAATGTGAAGAAGCGGTATAACCTTCTCGGTATTAGTGATGTTTATATAGGAGTAACCGATAAAATGGAAGTATTTGACAACTGGCTCCGGAAATCAGAAATATCAGCAGAACAGATTGCATATATGGGTGATGATATACCGGATCTCGGCATCATGCGCTGTGTCGGTTTGCCATCGGCTCCTTACGATGCAAGACCGGAAGTATTGCAGACAGCAAAATTTATCTCCAAATGCGGAGGTGGTTACGGTTGTGTCAGAGACCTGATAGAAAGCGTAATGCGAGCGCAAGGGCTTTGGGATAAATATGCCTATTAGTTCTCACAAATACTTAAAATCTATCACCCCGAGATTTGCTAAATTGTGTAATCGGATCAAAGCAGCATTGATCCAACTCAAATAATAATATATAAATAATACAGAAATGCTCAGTAATTTAAAGAAATATAATATCATATTAGGAAGTAAGAGCCCACGCAGACGTGAACTGCTCCAGATGCTTCGCATACAGTTCTCAACCGTAGTGATTGAGGGGTTAAAAGAGGAATACCCGGAAAATCTTCCGGTTGAAATGATACCGCAATTTCTGTCGGACATAAAGGCTAACGCCTATTTGATAAAACTAAAGAGTGATGATCTGGTGATAACTGCCGATACGCTTGTTGTGATAGGGGAGAAGGTGCTCGGCAAACCTCACTCGCACGATGAAGCAGTATCGATGTTGATGGAGTTGTCGGGCAAAACGCATAAGGTAATCACCGGAGTTACGATTGCTACACATACTCAGCGGACATCCTTCACGTCAGAAACAGAAGTTACTTTTGCCCCCATCACAGAGAGGGGTTAAAAGAGGAATACCCGGAAAATCTTCCGGTTGAAATGATACCGCAATTTCTGTCGGACATAAAGGCTAACGCCTATTTGATAAAACTAAAGAGTGATGATCTGGTGATAACTGCCGATACGCTTGTTGTGATAGGGGAGAAGGTGCTCGGCAAACCTCACTCGCACGATGAAGCAGTATCGATGTTGATGGAGTTGTCGGGCAAAACGCATAAGGTAATCACCGGAGTTACGATTGCTACACATACTCAGCGGACATCCTTCACGTCAGAAACAGAAGTTACTTTTGCCCCCATCACAGAGGAGGAGGCGAGATACTATGTGGAGAACTACAATCCGATAGATAAGGCGGGTTCCTACGGCATCCAGGAGTGGATAGGCGCTGTAGCGGTTGAGAAGATAGATGGTTCTTTTTACAACGTAATGGGTCTGCCGGTTCATCGACTGTATCGCGAACTGCGCAATTTTTAGTATACTGAATCAGTTGCAGGCACAGCACTCTGCATAGATAGGATAGATAGGGGTTTAAATAATTGTTTTATTTGATTTAACCTGATTAATCTTGATTTTGCCTGAATTAGGATGATTTAGGGTGATTAATCTTGATTTTGTTCGGAGAGGAGGGGGATCAGACCCATAGTGATTCTCCAGTTAATTTCTATGCAGGGATGTATACGGCCGGTGGTGTCGGCGAGCATATCTATGCCGCAGTAACCGCGATATTCGCCACAAACCGTTTCTAAAGCATATTTCTGTGCTTCTATTATCACAGGTGATAGTTTTACCCCTTTGGACTTTAGTATGCTTTCTATTTCGCTGGAGTTGCCGCCGTAATTTGAATGGTATTTACCTCGTCGAGATGCCTCAAATAGTGAATATCCTAAAAATTTGGCTTCAGGTTCTCCTTCGTTATTATCGATTATAATCCACTCGGAGGCGAAATCAACTTTCTTGTCGAGTGCGATTTCTCCCATTATTGATCCTTGTCGGCGTATAATTCCTCTTAACCAAGGGAGGATATGGTGTAGTTCCAGTTCTTCAGTAAATAGAATACCTCTTCCTGAACTGCTCCAGGGTGCTTTGAAAAAGAGTTGTTCTCCTTTATTATTATTGTTCAGATAGTGAGTGATAGCCGATTCGGCATCAGTAAATTCCTGCGGATGAATCAATATTACATCTTGGCAATTTACCTCACCGAGAAAAGTGTGGATGTGATCAATAAAAGGGATTGTAGTGCGACGGTGAGAAATATCGCGCAAATTTTTTAGATAGTTATCTGACGGCAACATATATTCAGGCACACCCGCCTGAGCAAGAATATGTTTTAGTGCAGGATTCCATCCCCAAGGTATAATATTTATCTTTTTGTTATCTGATATGGTGTGCCAACCGGCATTTTCGTGACAGGAGGTATTAAGTACTTTCTGTAGTAGACAGGGAATATCCTTCAAATTAATGTGAGTCAGATAGGCAGGAAGGTCTGCAGGCGTCGGGAGTTCATCAAGCGTCAGGATATAATCTCCAGGTTTGGCAAATGACATAGGGGTAAATGCACGGTCCTTTCGGAGTTTGATTACCGATGCCGGAGGTGTATAATAAGGTGAGAAAGAAGCAAGGGCATAGTCTGTCTCAGGATTAAAAATGTGGATTGCAGTCATCTTTTATTATTCGTGATCGGGACTTAAAAAATCAGCGCTTCGCGAGATAGCGAGGCGCTGATTTTTTGCTTGAATACTTAATATTTCAAATTACTCTTTTGTGATAATGCGCGAAAATAGAGAGATTAGTCACGCAAGTGATCTTTCTGCTTAAGAGGATTTGAGAAATAGAGTTTGTGCTCGATGTATTCCTGCGTAGCGATCAGAGTCGGTTTGGGGAGTTTCTCATAAAAACGAGATATTTCAATCTGCTCACGGTTTTCGGAAACCTCTTCAAGATTATCAGTAGAAGCGAACTCTTGAAGTTTCTTTTCAAGTTCCTTTTTAAGGTCGGCACTGATCTGATTTGCACGCTTACCGATGATGCATACAGTTTCATATACATTTCCGGTCTGTTCGGCCATCGCAATCATGTCACGGGTGACAGTTGTGAGGGGTGCGTTAGTCTTCTTATAATCCATATCTTATATTCAATAATTAGGAAATTTCGATTTATTCAGTAGATGAGGAGAAGAAAATTTCAGATTGAGTCTGAAAATGGTTTAAATGTTAACCCGAAGTTACTCCTTAACATGGCGACGAGCCAAATTATAAATATTTTCGGCTTCCTTTTTGTTTTTAGATTCCGGATAATTATTTATAAAGGAGTAATATTCATCTATAACATCCTGGTATCTTTCGGCCCTTTTCTCATCAACACTCTGTTTGGCCTCCTGAAATTTTGATTTCAGAATGAGGAGTTCGAAAGCCTCTCGATATTTAGAGTAAGGGTAAGTCTTAAGAGCATTTTGCGAAGTTATGATCGCAGACTCATAATTATTGCCAAGGAAGTTGCCCAGGTTATAGTAAAGTTGAGCATTCTGTAATTCCTTAAGGGTGAGTTTATCTTGCATTTCAAAAATTGCATTTTGAGCAAGAGTCACTTTGTCAGAGCGAGGGAAATAGTCAAGAAAGCCTTGTAATTCCTCAATAGCCTTAACTGTGCTGGTCTGATCAAGTTGGGGATCGGGAGAATCGAGATAATATCCATAGCCGCTATAATAACGGGCGAGTTCGGCATATTTCCCCTTAGGATATCTTGTATAGTATGTCTTAAAGTAGACCCCGGAATTCATGTAGTCTTTATTCTCGTAATGTGACATTCCGAGTAGAAACAATGCTTCCTCTCCTTTTTCCGAACCTCGGAGCGGCTGAATAACATCGCCCAGAAGGGTAATCGCCTGCTGATACTTTTTCTGGTCATAGGCCTTCTTGGCATATTCAAATTTATAATCTGCATCGCGGCTTTTAAGTACCTTGGTATATTCGGTACATGCAGCGAATGAGAGTATGATCATGAATAATATAAGACACTTGCCGACAGAGATAAATTGCGAAGCGGGTATATGTTTAGTAATGAACTTTCTCATTGTGTTTTGATCAAAGCGCTTTGAGGGTGCAAAGATAAGAATTTTTTTTGAATTATCAATATTAATTGGGGAAATATTATCAATGTCGCAATTTTTTTTGGATTGGTTTAATTATAGGGTCAGTAATTTTTTATTACTTAGCCTGATTTATCTTGATTAACCTTGATTTAACCTGATTAACCTTGATTTAACCTGCTTTATCTTGATTTAGCCTGATAAAACTTGATAAAACTTGATAAAACTTGATTTAGCCTGATATGGGGTGATTAATCTTGATTATTGGAGGGGTGGGGTCTTAATTCTTCGTAGCCTCGGCGGAAGAAATAGCAGTTATAGTCTTTGGGTCTTAAAATCTTTCCATCTGCTATAACTACATCCATGTCAAGAGGTACCCTCCCTTCTGCGCGAGCCTCGGGAGTGCGGCCCTCTTGTATTTCAAACTTCTTTAAGAGGATATTTAGAGCATCCAGAGTTCCGGAAAATTCAATGAGTGCTACAGAGTTAAGATAATAGACTTTACCAGGATTCAAGGCGGGAGATTCGTAGTGGGTGGAAAAATAAATATTGTCACAAATCTCAGCCAGATTATTCAATCCGTTGTGCAAGTGCAATTCTCTGTCGCCGTCATTGCTGCCAAGGCCGATATAGCAGATCATATCACTTATTTATTTGTTTACCGGTTTTAATGAATAGGGTATAGGTTCTTTATGCAGTGTAATGACAGTTATCTCCGGTACGGCACCGATTCTGAATGGCATTCCTACTTCACCTGCTCCAATATTGATATACAGTTGAAGTAATTCTCCATTTTTGTTCTGACCGAGATAGAGACCACCCCACAACGGATACCTGAACACAGCCGGGCTCCATTTCCAATTACCGACTTTGATTTCAGTCTGCATAGCATGAGTATGTCCGCTCAGAGTAAGGTCAATATTTGATATATTTGTCACTTCCTGTCGCCAATGCTCCGGATTATGACTAAGAAGAATCTTGAAATTTTTGTCGTTGAGTCCGGTATTATTTGCACTGTCGCTTGGATAGGATGCCTTGAGTTTACCATACTGATGAAATGGTGGTTCTCCCCAGTTCTCAACACCGATCAGGCGGATGGTATCACCCTTGCGGACCAGAATGTCTGACTGATTATTAAGCATTTTCCATCCCATCTGTTGCTGCAGGTGTTTAAGCAGATTTAGATTGGCCTCTTTTTCGCTCTCGGAGGACCATTCTATATAATCACCGTAATCATGGTTACCCAGTATTGACCATACTCCATCGGGAGCGTGTAGTCTGGATAGAGTTTTAACAAAAGGTTCCAACTCACCTGTATGCCGGTTTACAATATCACCGGTAAAGAATATCACATCGGGTTTTTGATTATTGACACTATCTACCAATCTTGAGATAAAAGATGTGTCATTGCCCCAAGTACCGACATGGAGATCTGAAATCTGTACCATACGGTAATCATTAAAAGCCTGCGGTAATTTAGGTGAATTTATATCAACATTTACCACATCAATATTATGACGGGTTATCAACGCTCCCCACCACATAGCGATAAAGCATATTATAGCGAGGGGCAGACCGACATACTTGCCGAGTTTAAGAGACCGACGATGCCATATTTTAGGGATACCTCCGGCGAGCGAGAAAACAACGAAGATAAATTTAGAGATATAAACAGTTGAATAAGAGTATAATGCCCACATTGTAAATGCGATACTTTGGGTCGCTTCTCTACGAGGTATGAGCAATACGACGAGCAGGAATATCCACAAGCATATAGAAGAGAAACCATATATCGATGCTAAACGACGATGATTTTTAAGGCTCTTCTTTATATCAATATAGATATAAGCGTCAATTAAAATAGAAAATAGAAAAGCGAATATCGCCATTAATATCGGTACTCTCATAAAACTTTAGATTATTCCAGACCTCCAAGTATGGTGCGGAGTTTATTTTTAAGAGGATTCGCATACATGGTGAGCATCATCTGCATCATATACTCTCTTTCTTCAGCAGTGATATTCTCAACATCAACTTTGTCGAGTTGCGAATTAAAGTATTCTATAACTTCCTTCTTGCGTTCGGGGGTATAGTATGCTTCAAAGCGATCTGTGTTATGAAGTAGGTCGAATGCTATGTAGTTAATTCTGAATATCATGTAACTGCGGTGTATAGCCTGGTCAATGATTTTAACTACATATTTTGCCGCGGTATTATTATCTTTAAAGTTACCGATCTGATCCAACTTGGTGTTGATGCGGGGAGTGAGTTGGAAATGTACTTTACCTTTAAACTGAAGCAAACCGGTCTCCATAGAGAATAGATCATCGCGTTGCGATTTCTTAAAATCCGGATGGCGACGTCTCAACAGGAATTCCTTAGCCTTCAGGTAGTCATTAGGATCATATTCATAACTGATTGCCACAGGCATAAGGTTAATTTCCTTAAGGCGTTGCATAAATGTACCCTCGCCACCGATAGCGAGCATTTTAACAAGAGATTCCTGCGTGTGGTCTGATGAATCTTTCGCTCTACCTTCGCGTTGGGCTATCCATACAGATTCATGTTTCTCAAGCAGACAATAATGTATATAGGCCGACAATTTCTTGGCTGCCATCAATCCCTCACGCAGTCCGGTGTTTCTCTTTACTATGAAACTCTTGTTGAGTCTCACGAGGTCCTTAATCCAATCGAAAATCAGAAGATTATCACCTATTGCAACTTCAGACGTAGGAATATCTCTGCGCAAAAAAGCAAGATTAAGAAACGAAGCATCCAGGACAATATCACGGTGGTTGGTGATGAAGGTATAATTCATCGATGGGTTAAGGTGCTTTATTCCGCCAAGAGATATACCGGAAGTGGTAGTCTTGGCAAGCATCTCAAGAAAAGGGAACATCACCTGATGCTGAAAATCATATTTGTTATTGATTTTCAGTAATTCATCTATCAGAGAGGGTATACCTTCCTGAGGCATTGCATATTTAACCGCGTGCAGGAAGCCGGGTTCCTTCACGAGTTTCTCCATAACTGAATGAAACACCGAATCATCCAGCGGGGCTATATCTGAAAAGTCAAATTCTTGAGTCATATCTACTTCTAATACAATGTAGGTACATAAAAAGTTGAGTTATAATGCCGATTAAATCAGCAAAACTTCAATTAAATCCATCCACCGGCCACATTTACGGGGGGGATGCCTTGATTTTAAGATTCAGAGGTATAATTCTCCCACTTCTGGAGGAGGAGAGACATATCTTCCGGTATTTCGGAATCAAAGTTCATCTCCTTACCTGTGACAGGATGTATAAATCCGAGGGTCTTAGCATGTAGTGCCTGGCGCGGGCAGATAGCAAAACAATTATCTATAAATCGTTTATACTTAGCAAAAGTAGTACCTTTCAATATCTTGTCGCCTCCATATCGTGCATCATTAAAGAGGGGATGCCCCTTATATTGCATGTGTACCCTGATCTGATGGGTTCGGCCGGTTTCGAGTACGCATTTTACCAGTGAAACATAACCGAAGTCGCGAAGCACCTCATAGTGGGTGACAGCGTGTTTGCCGATTTCAGGATTTTCAAACACCGCCATCTGTAATTTATTGCGGGGATTGCGGGCGATATTTCCGGTGATAGTACCTGTCTTTTCCGGGAAATTACCCCATACGAGCGCACGATACTCTCTCTTGGTGGTCTTATTAAAAAACTGCAGCCCGAGATGAGTTTTGGCCTCGGGCGTCTTGGCTATTACCAGCAGACCGCTTGTATCCTTGTCGATACGGTGTACAAGTCCCAGGCGAGGATCAGAAACATCATAATCAGGATTATCTTTGAAGTGCCATGCAAGAGCATTTACAAGAGTTCCGGTGTAATTGCCGTGACCCGGATGTACTACCATGCCGGCCGGTTTATTTACTACTAACAGGGCATCATCTTCGTATATGATATTCAGGGGTATATCTTCCGGGATAATCTCCAACTCGTAGCGGGGTCGATCCATAACGATACTGACCACATCGCCTGCCTTAACCTTATATGAAGACTTTACCGGACGGCCGTTTACAATTATGCAGTCGGCATCGGCGGCGTTCTGAATCCGATTACGGGAAGTCTTCTCCATTCTTGCTACCAGAAACTTGTCCACACGCAGAAGTTTCTGACCCTTGTCGGCAACAAAACGAAAATGTTCAAACATTTCGCGCCCGTCTGAGGTGACAAAGAGCGGTTCGGCAACTTCATCATCCTCTGCACCGGCCATAAATTCTGATTCATCAGAATATGCAATCGCCTCAGAAGAATCGTCTGAAATCATATCAGGGTGAGAATCTGAGATATTTTCAGATAAATTAGAAGTGGATTCTATAAAATTATCAGTAATATCAGACATATCAGATCAGAAAGTTAAAACATAAAACCGGATTCTAACCAATTTAATTCATATCAGAAGTACTCCAATTCCTCTTCCTCTTCAGCAGAAGAACTACCTGAAGAAGCAGATGTAGAAGATGTACCCGAATAAGAAGAACCTGAGGTCGATGCACCGGTATAAGGATTTTGGTCTACATAATCGCTGATTGAGATTCTTTCCCCCTGTGCTTCTATCAATTCTTCATTCTGCAGCGAATCTCTCAAGGCAGCCAGACGACCATCATATACCTGAACTATGATCGCGGCATTGACCGGAACTTTTTGCATCTTCTTGACCGGTACACCGTTAGCAAGAATCTTTACTATGCAATCATTATCTCCGAGTACATATTGAACCTTAACATTCTTAAAACCGAGTTCCTGAAGTTTCGCCATTCCGGAGCGGAAAGAGAAACTGCGCAATGCATCGTCCATAGGATGATTATCGTCATCAATAACCACCTCTTTAGGATGCACGGCATTGATGTAAAGAAATATTTTGCGCCCGGGTTTAACTACAGAATTAGCCTTAGGAAACTGCTCGATTACAAATCCGGGTTTTACATCATCTTTATATAGGGAGTCACGAATGTCTACCTTAAAGCCTCTATCATGCAGAGTCTTGATGGCATCGGTATAACTCATATTTTCAACCGGAGGCACAACATCAGATTTGCCATGCTTGGTAAAGAGGGCAATCGAGAAATAGATAATGAATATACCCAAAGCAGCCACAAGTAAAATTATCAGTAGATTTACCAGAATAGGATGCTTGCCGGCGTATGATTTAGTGGTATTATCCGTATTTGTTTTCATTGCATATCAATTGAAACTCAAAATTACAAAAAATTAGTAAAATAAGCAAACAGGAAAAAATACGGCTCCCACCTTCAAAAGATGATATGGCCTGCCGGCAGATGCGCTGAGGTTTTGATTTTGATGCGATGTGGCAATGCGAGGATTATTGGTTACTCCCGTTGATATAGAGGAATAATCACTGGTTACTCTTGTGGGTTGGGGTCTAAGGTAAAAATAATACCTATCGAGAAACCCTCCTGAAGAGGTATATACCTATCAGAAGGTATACGAAGTTGGGTATCTCCATAGCGATAAAAGGAGTGGTTAGGCCGTTGATTGCAAACGAACTTGTTACGGTAGAGAACAGAATATAACTGAAACTCAATACAAGGCCTATACCTATATTGATACCCATACCTCCTTTAACCTTTTTAGAACTTAACGACATACCGATAAGAGTAAGGATGAACGCCGCGGCAGTGGCCGCATATCGCTTCTCCTTCTCAATTTCAAAGCCCTTGATATTTGCCACACCTCGCATACGCTGTCGCTCGATATATCGGGTGAGTTGCGGAGTGGTAAGAGTCTCCTGGTCTTCGATCGAGATAAGGAAATCTTTGGGTTCGATGGGTATGATAGAGTCGAGGGTATGACCATTTCTGACCCGTTCGTTCATACCGTCAAAGTCTCGGATCATATAATCATAAAGTCTCCAATGGTATTGTCGCGTAGAGTCATATTGTGCTGTGCGGGCAGTAAGTCTTGATACTATCTTCTTACCGTCAAACTTATCCATAGTAAAACGGTATGCAGTCTTATTGTAATTCTCAAATCTTGACATATACACTACATTGCCCGGAGAGGCCATTAATTGTATATTGGAGCCGGACTCAATGGCATAGTTCTTAACATATTTATTGGTATATGCTATCCTCTTTACGTTGGTGGGTGGTATAATATAGTTACTCAATGCAAATGTGAGAGCAGCAAGAATGGCTGCACCTATCATATAAGGCCGTAGCAATCTCTTGAAACTCACACCACTTGCCAGAATAGCGATGATCTCGGAGTTGCCCGCTAATTTTGACGTAAAGAATATTACGGATATGAATACAAAAAGAGGGGAGAGTTGGTTAGCGAAATAAGGGAGGAAAGAAGCAAAATAATCAAATAGCGTCTCACTTATGGGTGCCGTAAGGAAAGCATCAAGTTTCTCGGTGACATCAAACATAGTGATGACGGCAAGGATGAGGAGAGTGGCCACAAAATATGTACCCAGAAACTGGCGAAGAATGTATCTGTCAAGTATTGTAAGCCTGAATACACGCCAAAACCGCCCACGACTCTTGCGAAACGGGGATAATAAAATAGGGGGGATATTTACAATATATCGACTGACCTTACTCACAATTCAGAAATATCAAATAGACACCAAAACTCCGCACGACAAATAATCAGAGTCTGCTTGTGACACGCTCAACCATTTTAGGTTTCCATTCGGCGAAATCACCGGCTATGATATGCTTACGAGCCTCGCCTACCAGCCATAGGTAAAAGGCAAGATTATGGATTGAAGCAATCTGCATAGCCAGTAACTCATTACTTATAAAGAGATGGCGCACGTATGCCTTGGAATACACCTCATCAACAAAAGAGGGTCCACCCTCATCTAGCGGGCTGAAATCGTCGGCCCATTTTTTGTTGCGCATATTCATAATGCCGTTGCGTGTGAAGAGCATGCCATTACGGCCATTACGTGTAGGCATAACGCAGTCCATCATATCTACGCCTCTGTCGATAGCCTCAAGGATATTAGCCGGTGTGCCGACACCCATAAGATAGCGGGGCTTATCGGTCGGAAGAATATCGTTGACGACCTCAATCATTTCATACATCTTTTCGGTAGGTTCGCCTACTGCAAGTCCGCCGATAGCGTTGCCATCTGCTCCGTAATCGGCCACTGCCTTGGCTGCTTCACGACGCAACTCCGGATATACACACCCTTGTACGATCGGGAAATATGCCTGCGAGTAACCGTAAAGACCCTCGGTAGATTTGTACCGGTCCCAACCACGTTTGAGCCAACGCATGGTCAGATCAAGAGAATTTTTGGCATAAGTATAATCAGCGGTGCCGGGAGTGCATTCGTCTAATGCCATCATAATGTCGGCACCTATAGTTCTCTCGATATCCACTACACCCTCCGGGGTAAAGAGGTGTTTGGAGCCATCAATGTGCGAGCGGAAATATGCACCCTCCTCCTTTAACTTACGTATGGATGAGAGAGAAAATACCTGAAACCCGCCGGAATCTGTAAGTATGGGGCGTTCCCACCCAATAAACTTATGCAATCCTCCGGCGCGGTTTAAAATGTCGAGACCGGGACGGAGATAAAGGTGATAAGTATTACCGAGAATAATCTTTGCGTCTATATCGTCGCGGAGTTCGCGGAAATGTACCCCTTTCACACTGCCGACAGTGCCGACAGGCATGAATATAGGAGTAGGTATTTTGCCGTGGTCGGTAGTAATCTCACCGGCACGAGCATTAGTATATGGGGCGGTTGCTTCAAGTTTAAAATCCATAATTGATTATCAAATCAAAGATTAGCGAAAAAGGTTATTAAGTAAGTAATTAAAATTAAACGATATTAAAAAAGTAAGTAGTAATAGAATATCTTGTGCAATAAAACTTAATCTTTTTGGCTAATTTCCAATTGTCACTCAGTCAGATACAAAGTATCTTCCTTCGCTCCGCATGGAAATTATCTCAAAAATCTTGAAGTTTTATATGCACATTAATTTTCATTACTTACTTAAAACTAACTGTTTTTATAGTTTCAAACATACAAAGTTAATCTAAAAACCCCGATCTCCCAAATGCAAAACGCCCTCACTCCTTCAAATTTGGTATATTCGCGTGAAATAATTACATTTACTGAAATTTTAATCTTTATATGCTTATGGCTATTGCTACCCGCTTCATCAATCGATTTGACAGTTATTCCAGAGCCTTCGCAAAGTTAGAAGAATAGGTAAAAGTGTTTCTTAAAGAATCAGATACGCTTTTTGCTAATACGGAGTTAACTCTTAATATAGAAATCGCACGCGAAGCACTGATAAGACCCCAACCCACAAGAAATGTTAACGCCAGGGTCGCAGAGATGCTCCAGATTTAGCCTTGCAGTGTGAAGGAGTTTAGCGGGCTAAACGACTGATCCAAAAGGCTGAAGATGGAGTATCTCTGCGAGATGGAAGTAATCTAATCCAAAATTTAAAGTCCCATCAAGATAAATTACCTTTGTCCGGCATCTTTCCGGTGAATTTTGCCAATCTCTCCGGTCACAATGCTTGCATTGCTCCCTCTGAGATTGACAAAATTCCCTCGAAAATATGCCGCCCTGGCATTAACATTTCTTGTGGGTTGGGGTCTAAGCGATTTGAGTTTACGCAAGAACTCTCTTGGAATCTTCTTAAAGATTATCTGCAATATCAAGGCGAAACGGAAGTGGTTGGATGTCGTGACACATATCGCCGTGCTTTAAAATTAGGTATAATAACAGATGGAAAATGGATGGATACGATAATAGATCGTAATCTGTCTGCTCATGATTATAATGATTCGAAGGCTAAAGAAATTAGCCAAAGGATTGTTTCAGATTATTATCCTTTATTTAGAGACTTGTTGGCGAAAACAAGAGGAATAATATCAAATATTCCATTGTCAGAAAGATGAGCAGGTATGGTTTGAGTGAGGAGACGATTGTTAAAATTATTGATACTATAAAACGTTGTGATCGTGTAGAGGGTATTCTATTATATGGTTCCAGGGCTCAAGGAAGATATAGAGAATTCTCGGATATAGATCTTACTTTGACAGGAGATTCTCTAACTCGCGACGACTTAATACGGATCATTTCGGAAATCGATGATCTGCTTCTCCCATACGAAATAGATATTTCCCTGTACAAAGACATCGACTATGTACCTTTACTCCGGGAGATTCAACGCACTGCCATTCCCCTCGCATGATACTTCCACAAAAATAAAGGCGCGACCCCAAATCGGAGTCGCGCCTTCTTCTATCTATGTTATTTATAACTTATTTCACTTCTTCGAAGTCTACATCAGCGATGTCTTTTTCGTCGTCGTGGTGAGTGGATTCTGCTGCGCCTGCGCCTGCTGCACCTGCTGCGCCGGCGGCCTGCTGGGCATTGTAGATGTCCTGAGCGGCAGCCTGAAGAGCCTCTTCTACAGCCTTGACTGAAGAGTCAACATCTTCTACGAGTTGGTTCTTGTGAACTTCTTTCAGTTTGTCGAGGGCAGTATCAATTGCAGCCTTCTTATCAGCCGGAATCTTGTCACCGAGTTCGTTGAGTTGCTTTTCGGTCTGGAAGATTACAGAGTCAGCGTGATTTAGTTTATCTACGCGCTCCTTAGCCTTCTGGTCAGCGGCTTCATTTGCCTTAGCCTCATCGCGCATACGCTGGATCTCCTGTTCGGTAAGACCGCTTGAAGCCTCGATACGGATAGACTGTTCCTTACCGGTATTCTTATCTTTTGCAGATACATTAAGGATACCGTTGGCATCAACTTCAAAAGTTACTTCGATCTGAGGTACACCACGCGGAGCGGGAGCGATACCTGCGAGATTGAATTCGCCAAGAAGTTTATCATCTGCAGCCATCGGACGTTCGCCCTGGAGAACACGGATTGTTACCTCAGGCTGATTATCAGCGGCGGTTGAGAATACCTGACTCTTACGGGTCGGGATAGTAGTGTTGGCGTCAATAAGTTTAGTCATTACGCCACCCATAGTTTCCAGACCGATTGAGAGGGGCACAACGTCAAGAAGAAGGACGTCTTTAACATCACCACTCAATACACCACCCTGGATGGCAGCACCGATAGCCACAACCTCATCAGGGTTAACACCCTTGTTAGGTTCCTTGCCGAAGATTTCTTTAACCTTAGTCTGAATTGCGGGGATACGTGTAGAACCACCTACGAGGATAACCTCATCAATTTCAGAAGAAGTAAGACCGGCATCTTCAAGAGCCTTAACACATGGAGCCTTAACAGCATCGATAAGTTTCTCAGCGAGTTGCTCAAACTTAGCACGAGTAAGGGTAATTACCAAGTGCTTCGGGCCTGAAGCGGTAGCAGTGATATAGGGGAGGTTGATTTCGGTAGAAGCAGAACTTGAAAGTTCAATCTTAGCCTTTTCGGCAGCCTCTTTAAGACGCTGCATAGCCATCGGATCCTGACGGAGATCTACGCCTTCGTTTTTCTTAAATTCATCAGCGAGCCAGTCGATAATTACGTTATCAAAGTCATCACCGCCGAGGTGAGTATCACCGTTGGTTGATTTTACTTCAAATACACCGTCACCGAGTTCGAGGATTGAAATATCGAATGTACCGCCACCAAGGTCGAATACTGCGATTTTCTGTTCCTTTTGTGATTTATCAAGACCGTATGCAAGTGCTGCGGCAGTAGGCTCGTTAACGATACGGCGTACTTTAAGTCCGGCGATCTCACCGGCTTCTTTAGTAGCCTGACGCTGAGAGTCATCAAAATAAGCAGGAACTGTGATTACTGCTTCGGTCACTTCCTGACCCAGATAATCCTCAGCGGTCTTTTTCATTTTCTGCAGGATCATAGCAGAGATTTCCTGCGGAGTGTAGTCACGGCCATCAATATCTACTTTAGGGAGATCATTCTGGCAAACTACTTTATACGGTACACGTTTGATTTCGTCAGTAACCTGGTCACATTTTTCACCCATAAATCTCTTGATAGAATAAATGGTGCGGCTCGGGTTAGTAACAGCCTGACGTTTAGCGGGATCACCTACTTTACGCTCGCCACCGTCTACAAAAGCCACAACAGAAGGAGTAGTGTTACGACCTTCATTGTTAGGGATCACAACCGGATCCTTGCCTTCAAGAACAGATACACAAGAGTTAGTAGTACCCAAGTCAATACCAATAATTTTTCCCATGATATTTATAAATTTAATAGTTTAATTAATTACGTTTTTCATATCTCGGCAATTGCAAAATCTCAAATCCGGCGATCCCAAATGGATTAAATGCCGGTGATCAGTAATTTCCAAGTCTTTGTTTACTTATCTAACAAATTGCGTGCTAAAAGTTTCACTAAAGTAGAGATTTAATTTAGATTAATTTAGTTAAATTATTGAGTTTAAATAAAATAACACATTTCTTAACTTATTTGACAACTAAATAAGCACTATAATGCCGTGGGAAATCTGTGACAAAAAGCGTGACAAAAATGACATTAACGGTTTAATTTTTTGCTTAAAACGGGCGAAATATGGATAGAAAGTATTAATTTTGCGTACAAGTATTATTTTGCCCGCGAGATATTTAATATCCCGGGTAATAAAATAACCTGATATTGATGAAACTTTTACAAGAGAAACTGGCGCGTTACGACGCACCTCAGAAGGCGAAAGCCGCAGGTATATACCCTTATTTCCGTCCTATTTCAAGTGAGCAGAACACTGAAGTAATGATGGATGGCAAGAAGGTGCTCATGTTTGGATCCAACAGTTATATGGGTCTGACCAATCACCCTAAGGTTATCGAAGCAGCCGTTGAGGCCACCAAAAAATATGGCACCGGTATGGCTGGTTCTCCGTTTTTAAATGGCACCATTGATCTGCACCGTAATTTTGAACACCGCATTGCGGAGTATATGGGCAAGGAAGATGCGATGCTTTATTCTACCGGTTTCGGTGTAAATCTTGGAGTAGTGAGTACTCTTACCGGTCGGGAAGACTACATAATTCTCGACGAGCAGGATCATGCATCAATCATAGAAGGCCGACGTCTTTCATTCTCAAACTACCTTAAATATAAGCATAATGACATGGCTTCGCTCGAAGCCCAACTCAAGAAGTGCGATCCTGATAAGGTAAAACTGATTGTAAGTGATTCGGTTTTCTCTATGGAAGGTGATGTAGCCAATATCCCCGAGATGGTAAAACTCGCCAAGCAATATAATGCCACTCTTATGATAGATGAGGCGCATGGTATCGGTGTATTTGGCGAAGGAGGCCGTGGTGTAGTGCATCATTACGGTGCTACCGATGATGTAGACTTGATTATGGGTACATTCTCGAAGTCGTTTGCATCACTCGGTGGTTTTATCGCCACCGACAAGGAGATCACCAACTATCTGCGTCACCACTCTCGTTCGTATATCTTTACAGCATCAATCACCCCTGCTGCGACTGCAGCGGCTAATGCTGCTCTTGACATTATGATAGCCGAACCCGAGCGTCAGAAACATCTTTGGGATATTACAAATTACGCCCTCGAAAACTTCCGCGCTATGGGGTGTGAAATAGGACATACATCTACTCCTATCATCCCGCTATACATCCGTGATGATTACAAGACCTTCCAAGTTACCCGTGATCTGCTCGACGAAGGAGTATTTGTAAATCCGGTAGTTTCACCGGCAGTCGCACCTCACGATACCTTGATCAGATACTCGTTGATGGCAACTCATACCAAAGAACAAGTGGCTCGTTCGCTGGAGGCAATCGAGAAAGTATTTAAGAAAAACGGTATTCTTAAATAAATCTTAATATACATTTAACCTAATGACGATGAGTTGATTAGGTTGATAATAGTAATAAAATACGGCACTGCTTCTATTGAAGTGGTGCTTTTTTTATGACCTTAAAATGTTAAAATCCAAATTTTGACAGAACAATATTGAAGATAGGTTGTTGTAATTTCAGAATAGTATCCCACTATTAAATTAAATTGACTCTTCTCAATTCAGCCCTTGGATTCAGGGTAATGTGAAATCCACTATATCTCCTGAACTCTACCTCACATAAACATCTCTCTCAGACGCATATTTTTCTCCTTAATATATCCACTTTGCTATACGGAATCATTTTCCGCTGTGCTATAAATTATGCTACTAAAATGATCACCGACGAAGTAATCAGAGAAATATATAAGACAAATAAGAAGCCACCTAAGGATTTGAATGATCTTAACCTTCAGGATGCGCTCCTTACGCTGAAGAATTATCATAATCTTACTCTTGATTCAGAAGATCTGTCAAAAGCAGAGATTGTTTTAAATGATCTTGAAGAATTCAATCCGTTCCGTAGATTTCTGGTCAGGAGTCTGCATGCGGTATTGGAGTTTGACAAGATGATGGCATTCGTGTTTGCTCATCATATCCTATTTCTTGGCAAGAATGATAATCAGTTGCGCGTACATTTCCGCCCGGAAGAGGAGGAGGAAAAACCGTCATTATTTAATAGAATATTCGGACGCAGGCGCTGATATTACAATATAGATTTATTCAATATAGTAGATTATATTCAATATAGAATAGATTATATTCAATAAAGATTATATTAACGTACAAGGCGCAAAGTAGCGATAATGCTGCTTTGCGCCTTAAATAATTTTAATAAATCGGAGGGGAGGTCTATACGATTAGTTTAGATTGAGATCATCAGAGAAGTCAGCGAGTTCATCTTCATTAAAATCTGTGTCTCCGTAGAAGTCAATGTCAAGTTCATCCTTAAGAGGATCAGCGATTGTAGTGTCAATTTTTACTTCAAAATCATCGGTATCCTGAAATTGAATAGGTGCTTTACCTTTCTTAAAGATACATACAGGTTCTACAAGAGAGCGGCCCGGCTGAATCTCTTTAAGTTCCATAAAGAAGCATCTCTCGGTCATGTAGTCAAACTCAAAGATCATTTTCTGACCTTCATCTTCTACGAGTTCACCGATAGGAGTCTCCTCCATAAGCCAAATATCCTGATCGGAAGAACTGCCCATATCTTCGAGGGTTATTTCCTCCTGTTTGCTCCAGTCGTCCTCGCATAAGAAGAATGAGTCAAGTTCATCTTTAGAGAAATCTACCGACTCAAGAATAGCATTTCGCAATTGCAGGAATGTCGATTCGGAGTCAATCTCAATTTCGCGAGCAAAGTTGCTCACTTCATCACTTACCAGTTTAAATTTGTATACCATAGTGTTCGAAGTGGAATGTATTCTTTGATATGTTATGCAATCCTGAGAGGGGGGGAGAACAAACCGGATTTCCATATCCTGAATTTGCTTCCGACGTCTTAATAACGCGTCTGAGAGTTCCCCTGTTCGGATTACGCCACAAAGTTACAATAATATCTTTTTATTGCAATAGTTTTTTTCTATTGTATGAATAAAATTTTTTACATTCCCTCTCTCGGAAGGCCGTCAGTAGACAAAGATAACCGGCGAGCGGCTGTTATTCTTCAATATTTCCGAGGCCATTCACTTTTTTAGACACATTGTCGCATTTAAGTTTACTGATATCGATTGTGCCGAGTCCTGACAAATTTACTATGGCTGACCTACACTTTCCAGACACTTTCGCATTGCCGACACCCGGCAAGACGATGCGCAGGGATTGGATATCGATATTATTGAGATACGCATCACCCGTGCCCTGTAAGAGAAGATCGATTTGATTTCCTTCCACACTTGAAATGTCCATCTTTCCGACACCCTGACACTTTAATTTCAATACTATCGCCTCAACTTCTTTGATATTTAAATCACATGTCCCCACCATGATGAATTGAGCATTCGGAGTCTCCACCTTATTAATGTTTATGTCTCCTGTGCCGGTGGCATTAGCGGTCAGTAAAGGGGTCTGAATCCTCTCAATATTCACATCGCCTACCCCCTCGAGATTTATATTAAGTCGATTTGATTTTAATAGTCCTGCAGAAAAATCTCCCACTCCTTTCAGTGTTATTTCATCAAGAGTCGGAAGCCAGATTTTGATTTTGGCATCAGTCAGAATATCGGATCTGAGGGTCAGAGTGGGTCCTTTTTCCAAAATCTTCAGGTTGTCGATAAGATTTTCGGGTGCGGTCACTTCCATTCGGGCAGGTCCGGTGAAAAATTCTATATCGGCAAGTGTATAATTAGTGATTCGGGAGATTTCACTGTCGAGTTTATAACTTTTAGTTGTCATCTTACCTATCTCCCCCTTAGGAGTTGCGTTTACGATCTTACCGTTGACAATCTCTACACTGTCATAGATAGTGTCGTTGTATTTATTGATACCTGAACAGGCGCCCATTGCGGCGGTTGCCATTGAAATAATCAAGAATATGAATTTTTCCATAAAGTTCGGTTTATATAGTTAAGTTAAACATTCTGTCTAATCCCGGTTTAAAGATTGAATCTAATCTTCAGAGAAAAGCAAGCGGGCGTAACGGGTTGTGAAAAGCGGTGGAGCGGTCAAGACCCTCTTTCCATTCCACGACAACTATTTCACACAAGTTAGGAGCCTCACAATTCCAGATTATCATCTGGGTGACTTTATTATCTTTATTGAATTTTTCATACACCTTATAGTCGGAAAAGGAGTCTTTCTTATGCATCATCAATTCCACATCTTTGTTCTTCGAGAGATAGTCCTTGAGCAATTTTTGTGCGAGATCGACCGCCTCTTGCGACCAACATTGATAAGTGTAGAGAGCAGAGAAGCCTCTGCTGAGATCCATGGAATGAATACCCGACCGACTGTTCCATCGATTGACATTATGAGAGAATTTTCCGGAAACGTAGGTGCTTTCTACATTCTTTATCTTGGTAAGATCCGCAAAAATATCGGCACCATATATTTTCGCGGGGAGGCACAATATCAATAAAGTAAAAAGGCTTGTAAGCAAAACTTTCGAAATGCCTCTATAAGATCCGAGGCGTAATTTAGATTTGAGATTCTTCATGATATTTATCATTATTTCTGTATTTATTTAATTCTGTATTGTATTCAGTTTCTATCATTATCATCTTCATACTTTCTATAGCCATATTGACTTCGATATTGGAGACAATGGAATTTAGAATTTCAGCAGCCTCCTTATCATCTCTTATGACTCTGTAATTATTTCGGGCAAGCATCTCTTCCTCTTCTTCTGAAAGGTAGGTAAATTCGCTTTCATGCATGTTGGATTTATTTGAAGATGTGCCGTTCCGGAGATTAGGAGATAAATTAGAGAAAGTTTGATTCTCAGTTTCATCCACATTGCTCATTTCAGGGTTGAGCGTTTTCATCTTTCTTCCGGAGTTCAATGAAACTTTATCTGAAACTTTATCTGAATTCTTTGCCAATCGGTTGCCTTCCGAGTGAAGATTAATCAGGTTAAGAGTATTGATATTCTGCTTTTGAGGATTCTCTTCATTCTGCGTTTCCGGGGAGTTGCCAGTTGAAAGAATCGAAGACTCATTTTCCGAGGCACAACTGACATTCGAGTCGCTGTCAGTCAGGTTAGCGGATATAACCTTTGACTTAACTGAATATTCAGTGGATATGAGATGAGATGTCATGAAAGCCGCCGAGATAATAAGCGCGCAACTCGCGGCTCCTATAATCATATTTCTGCGTCTGAATCTCCCGAAGGGTCTCCCTTTTTTCATTTCTCTGTGAAGAGCCGAGTTTATTCTATACGCATATTCGGAGGGAATCTGTGGAATTTCGGCATCATCACTATATTCCTCAAATATCAGCGAGAATAATTTGCATTCTTCTTCCAGATCGGCAGGGAGAGGATTCCCGGAGAGCAGAAGATTTCGTAGCCGAAGTTCCTCCGCGGCATTAGTCGCTCCCTCATACCATTTTTTAAGAAGTAGTCTTATAGTGATTATATCGTTGTTTTCTTTCATTATTTACTTATTTTTAGAGGAGATTGATTCAAGTAATTGCCGCAATCGCTTTCTGCCTCTGGAGAGTAGTTGGCGAACATTAGCGGGAGAGAGTCCGGTAGCAGATGCAATTTCGGTTACATCCATTTCTCCGTAAGTGTTCAGGCGTATGACATTGCGCTGACTTTTGGGAAGGAGATCAATTATTCGGTCTATGCTTTGTCGACTTTCGTCAACTTCAATACTCTCCATATAATCTTCAGCAGGCATCTTTTCTGCATTTTCTAAAGGATCAGTCAGTTTCCTTTTTCTTATATGAGAGATGCATTCATTGCGCAGGGTTGTCAGACAATAACTCTGAAAAAGCAGCGGCGCATCAGGGATACCCTCCCTCCCACGCCATAACTTCAACTGCGTTTCCTGCACAGCATCAGCGGCGTCCTCAGGGGGTAATCCCAGTTTCAGCGCGTAAGCATACATCCGGCGCTGAAGAGGTAATACCGATTGTCTAAAAACTTTCTCGTTCATTAAATATTCTCAATATGTGAGTTATTAATCCTGCCGGGCTGCGGAAATCAGTTCGCACCCTTATTGCCGCCACCACTTTGCGACTCCTCCTTTTCGATTGATGCGGCAGTGCGTTTCACGCTTGAAGTCAAACCTCCGAATTTAAATGAGATGCTCACACCGACGTTCCATTGGGAATATCTGAAACTGTTTTTTAGAATCAGATTGCCGTTAATCTGTTCGTAATTACTAGTGCGGCGGGGTGTCAGAAAGTTTCCGGCACTAATCTGAATATTCAGTGCATCATCCTTCAGCCAATCGCGTGAAGCGCCGATTCCATAGTAATAGCCGGTAGACGTCCCTTTACCCTGAAGGTCTATCCAGGGAGTCCACAGCCCTCCGTAGCCACTGAATTTCCATTTAGAAAGAAGAGTATAATTAAGATTGGTGGAGAATGAGCCTTGCCATCCCTGATTATGCGCGTGAAGCATTTCCGAGTCCGCTCGCATGTGAACGTAGTTGGCTGACCCATAGATCGACCATCTGAGATCAGAAGTAATATTCCAGTCCCCTGAAAGATCAATCCCGGCGTTATGGGATTCCCCGATATTTGCGTAAGTGCTGTTGAGTATGCCGTCGCGGACGAATATTACATCATTGACCCCATTATTGACATACCTGTAAGTCAGTTTCGCACTTCCCGAGAATTTACCTTCATAATTTGAATATACCAAAGAGAAAAGATGTCCCTTTTCGCTTTTCAGATCGGGATTGCCGTAGGATATCTGACCGGGTGTCAGCACATTTACGTATGGATTGATATTATAGATACTGGGACGTGAAATTCTCATCTGGTAGGCGAATCGCAGACTTGTGGCTGATGCAAGATTGTAACTTACTGCCGCATTCGGCACCAAATCATGCAAGCGGGACGTAAAGTCGGGATATTCCCCCAACCGATAGCGCACTCCCATATAAGTATATTCATATCTCAGTCCTGCTGTCACATTCAACTTTGAAAATGTGCCGCTGTATGAGCCATATAATGCATATAAATTTTTTATTTGCGACATATCCATCGCGAGTTCGAGAGAAGGTACAGCATTCGCCGCGGATTCTCCAAAAGAGGGGAGACTGAAACTTGAATTATCAGTGAGATAGAGTTTTCCCCCTGCCTCGATGAGATGTCGTTTGGAAAGTTTGTTAGAGTAATCTAATTGAAATATATGGGAGTTGCTATGATTTTTTGACAGTTGAGTGCTAAACGGTGTTTCCGTTCCTTCGCCGCTTAGATAGGTTGCCGTGTAATCGTTATTACCGTTATTTTTAGAGAAATCATATTCGTAAGAAATAACGATATTATGATCATCACGAAGGAAATTATGCTGATATGATAATTGCCCCCCGACTCCGAGATAGCGACCCTTATTGTCGGCATCCCGTGTGAGATCCCAGACTGTCGACATATCTCTGCGCTGCTGAAATCTGCGTTCTAATCCATGGGAATCCCATCCGTTATTTCCGAAATTAAGGGCGACTGTGAATAGATTTAGAGTGTCCGGCTCCCACGACATATTAAGGTTTGCACCGGTGTAATCCCATCCGGAACTTGATTTACTTGATGAGGAGAGAAGATAATTTTCAGAATCATCAAGATTCTCTACTGTCCGGTCGGAATTATACGTCCTTTTCCATGGCCTGCCGTTATTGTAAGACACATTAGCGTCAAGCAAGACCTTATTGAACTTGCCGCGTGCATTGACGTATCCGCCCACTTGATATGAATTTATCCAGGCCCCAATCTGGGTCATATATCCGGTAAGAGTTTGAGACTTATCAGTCACGATATTCAATATCCCTCCGACTCCTTCGGCATCATACTTCGCACCGGGTTCGGAGATTACTTCGATTTTCTTGATAGTGGAGGCGGGTAATGATTTTAGGACTGTCTTGATGTCCCCTTTCAGCATCGGGTCTTCTCTTCCGTTGAGCAGGATTTTAAAACTTGATTGCCCGTTGACCTTTACGTTGTCCTCAGCATCAACAGTTACTCCGGGAATTTTTCGCAGAATCTGAAGAGTATTGGAACTCGCTGATTCAGGATCTTCGGTCACATTATATGTCAAGGTTGCGCCATCGCTCTTTACGAGTTTGGCATGTTCGGTGATGACGAACTCATCGAGATAGGTGTAGTCTATATCATTTTCAATGGAATCATTTGGAATTGAATCAACACTTGCAGAAGTTTGATTGGAAATTTCTTCGGAGCCGACAGCGGCTTCAAATGAATGTTCGCTATCGGGTCGTGCGAACAGACCCAATGCCGAACATAAAATAAATGTTGAGATGTAAGTCTTTTTAGACGCCATAGTCAATATAGTTTTATGGAACATATATAGGACGCAAACATAGAGCAAAATGTGACACTTTTTCAGAAAAAAATCAAAAAAAATTAAGGTGGATCAAATATATGCCTAAAAATTAAGAGGATATGCCGGATTGTCGACATATCCTCTATAATTGGATCAGAATTCTGAGAAATCAGATTAGCCGAGGAAACTCAGGAGTACACCTGCTGCTACAGCAGAACCGATAACTCCGGCTACGTTTGGGCCCATTGCGTGCATAAGAAGATAGTTTGAGGGGTCGTATTCCAAACCAACGTTGTTTGAGATACGCGCAGCCATCGGTACGGCAGAAACGCCGGCATTACCGATAAGCGGGTTGATCTTCTTATTATGAGAAAGGAAAAGGTTGAAGAGTTTTACACTCAGTACACCGGCAGAAGAGGCGATAACGAAAGCCAGGAAGCCGAGGCCAAAAATCTTGAGAGTATCAAGGCTCAAGAATACGTCAGCCTGAGTTGACGCACCAACTGTAAGACCGAGCAGGATAGTGATGATGTCGGTCATTGCATTTTGAGCAGTCTTCGCGAGGCGTGTGGTAACGCCGCTTTCGCGCAGAAGGTTGCCGAAGAAGAGCATACCGAGCAATGGAATACCTGAGGGTACTACAAAGCAAGTGAGGAGCAGGCCTACGATGGGGAAGATAATCTTCTCGTTCTGGCTTACCACACGTGCCGGTTTCATCTTGATCATACGCTCCTTCTGAGTGGTGAAGAGTCTCATCAACGGGGGTTGAATGAGCGGGATAAGTGCCATATATGAATATGCAGATACCGCTACTGCACCGAGAAGCGACGGATTAAGTTTAGAAGTGGTGAAGATAGCGGTCGGACCGTCAGCACCACCGATGATAGCGACACAACCTGCTGAGAGGGGATCGAAGCCTACAAGCAGAGCCAGCATGTAAGCGCCGAAGATACCGAACTGAGCGCAGGCACCAATCACCATAAGTTTAGGATTGGCAAGAAGAGCCGAGAAGTCGGTCATAGCACCGATGCCGAGGAAGATAAGAGGGGGATACCACCCTTTTTCCACACCGTTGTAAAGGATATTCAGAACCGAACCCTCTTCGTAAATACCGATTTCCATACCCGGCTGGAAGGGGATGTTGCCGAGCAGCATGCCGAAACCGATCGGCACAAGCAGCAGAGGCTCGAAATTCTTCTTAATGGCAAGCCATACGAAGAAGCAACCTACAGCGAGCATAATGATATTTCCCCACTCGCAGTTGGCGAAGCCGGTGAAATTCCAGAATGTCTGTAAGGAAGATTCGAGGAATGCTGAGAAAGAACTAAGCAATAACATGTCGTCGAGTCTTTGAAATTTAGATTAATTATTCGATGATCATGATATCTGTACCCTCGAGGATAGCATCGCCTACACCTACGAGAATCTTCTTGACAGTACCGCCTACATTAGTATGGATGTCATTTTCCATCTTCATGGCTTCAAGCACACATACTGTGTCACCTGCTTTGACAGTATCACCTTCGCTGACATTAAAACTCATGATAGTGCCGGGGAGCGGACTCTTAACAGCCGATCCTGCACCGGTAGAAGGTGCGGGAGTACTGATAACCTTTGCACCACTTTCGGTACGCGGAGCGGCAGCGGGAGCCTTTGGTTTAGCAAGCGAAGCCACAGTGGGTGCGGGAGCCTTATCGAGTTCTACATCGTAGGGTGTGCCATTAACCTCTACATGCACCTTATTGTCGACAACATCGCCGACAGTTACATTAAATTTGGTGCCGTTGATTTTATATTTATATTCTTTCATTTCAATGATGTAATAGAATTATTTGTAGTTTTTATTGACCGGCAGGGGACGAGCCTCATGTTTAACGAGTTCGGGATTCTGACGGATGTTATAGATCTTGGAATTCCAGGGCGAATAAGCGCGACGGAGGCGACGTATAGTCAGGATAGCGCTCTCCATATCGTGCTGATCGTTAAAATGCTCGGCGAGAGCCATTGCTATAGCGGCGATAGCCTCACCTGAGTCAACGTGGTCTTCATGATCATTGACATCGTCAAAATTTTTACCCTGAGCCACTGCTTTCTTTTTAGAGAGCAACATTTCAGAGATCTTACCGAAGCCCATGAAAAGGAGCGAGAGGATGATGAGCGCACCGATTACGATACACATCGCGATAATCGTAATTGCACCGCCCCAACTGTCATTTTCCTTGACATTCTGGGCTTTTTCAGCCTGAGTCATAGTGCGGGCGATCTTACTCTCGGGGATGGTATTCACTTCTTCAGATGGAACACCGGGAGCCTCCACTTCATCTATACCATCGGGGAGTTCCTCGACTACGGTCATAGGAGCGGGCTGGTCATCGGCATTCTGTGCTGCGCAAGGAATGTGAGAGAATCCTAATGCAAGAGATAGAGTGGCCGCAAAAAATATTTTTTTCAACATTTGAATTAACGTATTAAATATTGTTACGCTGCAAACTAAGTCAGATTACAACGGAATATTACCGTGCTTCTTCGGGGGATTGGATACTTTCTTGGTAGCGAGCATCTGAAGAGCGCGGATGATGCGGAAACGTGTATTGCGCGGTTCGATCACATCATCGATATAGCCATACTTGGCAGCGTTATAGGGGTTAGCGAAGAGATCGGTATATTCTTTCTCTTTTTCTGCAATGTAAGCAGCGGGATCAGCCTGTTCCTTAGCCTGTTTTGCGTAGAGTACGCCTACAGCACCTTCGGCACCCATTACTGCAATTTCTGCAGAGGGCCATGCGTAGTTGACATCACCACGGAGTTGCTTACAACTCATCACGATGTGAGAACCGCCGTAACTCTTACGGAGTGTAACTGTTACTTTAGGTACAGTAGCCTCACCATAAGCGTAGAGGAGTTTTGCACCGTGAAGGATTACACCATTGTATTCCTGACCTGTGCCGGGCAAGAATCCGGGAACGTCTACAAGTGTAACAAGGGGGATATTGAACGCATCGCAGAATCTTACGAAGCGAGCACCCTTACGAGAAGCATTAGAGTCAAGTACACCTGCGAGTACTTTAGGCTGATTGGCTACGATACCAACGGCCTGACCGTTGAAGCGAGCGAAACCTGTGATAATATTTTTAGCGTAATCGCGTTGCACTTCAAGGAACTCACCATTGTCGATAACCTTGCCGATGACGTCATACATATCGTAACTTCTCTTCGGGCTGTCGGGGATGATGTCATTGAGTTCGTCGATAAGACGATCGATGGGGTCGTTACATTCAACCAGCGGAGTCTCCTCCATATTGTTCTGGGGGATATAACTGATAAGTTTGCGAATAAGCATAAGAGCCTCTTCGCCATCTTCGCAAGCGAAGTGAGTAACACCACTCTTAGAAGCGTGTACGCTTGCGCCACCGAGTTGTTCCTGTGTAACATCCTCACCGGTAACTGTTTTTACAACAGAGGGACCTGTAAGGAACATATAAGAGATGCCCTTAACCATAATGGTGAAGTCGGTGAGCGCCGGAGAGTAAACGGCACCACCTGCGCAGGGGCCGAGGATAGCGGAAATCTGAGGTACTACGCCCGAAGCGAGGATATTGCGCTGGAAGATTTCAGAATAACCTGCAAGGGCATTGATGCCTTCCTGAATACGGGCACCACCTGAGTCGTTAAGACCGATTACGGGAGCACCCATCTTCATGGCCATATCCATAACCTTACAGATTTTCTGAGCCATAGTTTCCGAGAGAGAACCACCGAAAACTGTGAAGTCCTGAGCGAAAACATAAACAAGGCGGCCTTCGATAGTACCGAAACCGGTCACTACGCCATCACCGAGGATATGCTTTTTGTCCTGACCGAAGTTGGTGCAACGGTGGGTTACAAACATGTCGAGTTCTTCAAAACTTCCCTCATCGAGAAGTTGAGCGATTCTTTCGCGAGCGGTATACTTACCACGTGCGTGTTGCTTTTCGATAGCCTTTTCGCCGCCACCGAGACGCGCTTCGGTACGCTTGGCAATAAGTTGCTGGATTTTTTCTTCCTGTATGCTCATGATGTATAGTAATGTAATAAAACCGGCAACATTCTAAATATCAGTAAATAAAATAGAATGTTTCCGGTCTTTTTAATAATTCTTATTTATTGGGATCTTCGCAAAGTTCAGTTAATACTGCTTCTGTGCATTTGGGGTGGAGGAATGCGATTTGCAGACCATCGGCACCTTTGCGGGGAGCCTTATCGATGGTGCGGACACCCTTCTCTTCACATTCAGCGAGAGCGTTGGCTACTCCGTCTTCTACGGCAAATGCTAAATGGTGCATACCACCTTTACCTCCGTTTTTCTCGATAAATTTAGCGATTGTGGAGTCGGGAGAAGTGGCTTCGAGAAGTTCGATTTTTGTATCACCAACCTTAAAGAAAGCGGTGGTTACCTTCTGGTCTTCTACGACTTCCTGCTTGTAGCATTTAAGTCCGAGAACATTCTCATAATACTTGATAGCCTCTTCGAGGTTAGGCACTGCGATGCCGATGTGTTCGATGTGTGAGATATTCATTTTGATCTCTATTTAAATTTAAAGTTAGATAAATATATTCGTTATAGTGATGTAATGAAGTTGTTTAACCTTATTTACGATTGAATATAATCGTAAAATGTTGTGAATTTTATAATCTCTTCATTAATCTTCCGCCATCTTTTTGGCGGCTTTCTTCCTCCTCATCGGTCGCTTAGCACGCTAAACTCCCTCTTCGGATGGAGAAATCCACTCAAAAATCTGACGAAATCTTAACGAAGAAATAAGGTTAAACAACTTCTTGCTTACACCGCTATTATTTTACGCCTTTTTTCTCAACCGGGTTTTTACCGTAGGAGAAATGTTCAGATGTCGGCGGCAAAAGCGGTTATTGTGTCATCTTCGGGTAGATGGGCAATCTCTTTAAATAGAAACGGCGGGAGCGTCACCCCGGTGACGGCATCCTCCATCACTAAGGGACCGTCGGGGAGCACATCGCGTATGATACCGGCAAACTTCTGGTCGCGCCGACGGTCGTAAAAGAGATGAGGACGACCGTCATGGCGGAAGAGGTGACGCATATACGAGCGGTGTATCGTCTCGCGGTCAGCGGCATTGCGGGTGGCCTCCATCAACTGGCGTATAATCTGCAGCAGGCGTATCGCCAGCCTCTCCACATCGTACTCCCCCATATCAGGTACTGTGCGGCGTATCACCTGTAACATAGAGCAAGGGTTCGGGGCATCGCTTTTAAATACCAATTGGTTGATATTCAATCCGGCCGAGAGGATAGTGCGGGAAATCTCCCCTGCGCAGAGCGCATGGTCTATAAGTATGCCGCATATTTTGCGCTCACCCACATAAATATCGTTAGGCCACTTCACGCAAGCCGAGATACCCTCCTCCTGCAGTAAGGCCACTATAGAGAGGGCAAAAGCCTCCGATATGATAAATTGGTCGGCAGGGCGTATATCGGAAGGTAAGAAAGGGAGAGAAAAAGTAAGATTTTTGTAATCCTCAGATTCCCAGGAATTTCCTCTCTGTCCGCGCCCTGCAGTCTGGCGCTGTGCGCAAACCATAGTGTATTGAGCCAGATCACCGGCCTCACCCGATTTAAGATAGGTATGGGTAGAGGGTATCTCATCCAGCCATATAATCTGCGGTGGGGGTAACTGGCGTAAAATCCCGAACTTACCGTTAAGCGGCACAAGAGTCTGGCGGGGAGGGAGTATCGCCTCGCTCCAGGGTATGAAATGGTGTATCATCTTACTTGCCTGATAATTGGCGCGATGCCGGTTCGGGGGTAAATACGTAAGCGCCCAGTGTCGGGGGATTATTGCGGGTAAGACCATCCATATCTGTCATGACTGCAGAGGATAGATAAGCCCCGTTGCCCGCACCTATCGCCGGGGAGTCAGGTTGCACACGATAATTAAAGTAATAGTCACTTCTTACGGTATAGAAAAGGGGATCCGTATCCCAGAGGCAATTGCGGAAATTATCGTCATCGCTCCCCGCAGACTTAAGCAGGCAGTATTCCAGAAAGACATTACTCTCCGCCAGGTCTCCGCAATTAATATCGGTAGTCATGCCGTAAATGATGGAGTTGCGGAATGTAGCCCGCATGAGGGGGTTGGGATTTTCCGGATGATCCAGAGCATCAAGGGGGAAGAGATGATAAAGCGAGAGGATCGGATTGGCCGGGATTGCAAAAAGGTAATAGTTGGAAAATGTACATTGATTAAACTCATGCACCCCCCCATAAAGGGCTACCGCTGCGTCGGCCGCCTCCGAGAAAACGCACCCGTAGGCATCGACCTTGGCGTACTTCGATTCGAGGGCGCACCCCTTGGAGTTATGGAGCCATGAATTATGCAGGAGGAGTTTGGTGCGGTCGGTATTGCCGCAGGAGTCGATGCGCAGGCCGTTGTCGGTAGAGCGCATATCCACGTAACTGAGTTCGTTGTCGTAAGAATCAGCGGTAATCCGGATGCCGCGCCACTGACCCGACAGAATATCGTAAGCCACATCGGTAAGCACATTATCAAGGCGGTCTCCGCGCAGATCAATCATTTTGCCCGGTTCACCAACCGCCTTAAGAGTCCCCTCGACCGTAAGAGACGCCTTATCATGAAACAGCACCTGCGCACCCGGCAGGATAGTAAGAGTGGCACCGCGACTGACTACAAGAGAGTCAAACACCACGTAAGGGCGCTCCGCGGTGAGGGTCATATCAGAGTCAATCTTCAGATTGCGCAATCTTGTCACATTCTGGCCGTAAGCCTCCACCACCACATTCTGCTCGGTGCCATTGGTGATAAATTCGATTTTATCCTCGGTTAGGAAAGGTTTGGAATCGTTGTTTTCAGGTATAAAGCACTCGATAAAGATAAAGATAGAATCACCGCCGCGAATCTCGACATCGTTAAACACGGTGCCGCTCACGCCGTCGACATTCATAGAGAAACGCGAATCAGGGTTTTTAAATCTTATCGAAGAGATATTGACACTCTTCTTCTCCGGATTAAAGACTTTAAGGCGTGCCGTAGGGGTACCGAGATCGGTAAAGACGGTATCAAAGGCCACGGTATCGGTAGAGAAGCGCAACCTTACGGCAGATGAATCGGTAAAATCATCCGAGATACAGGATTGTGCTACAATCCCGATGATTAGGGCAATAAATGCAAAAAAGAGTGCTCTCATTATTGAGGATTGGAAAGAAATTGTTAATTTTGTTATATTGCTTACTTAAGTAATAGTTTATTACTTATAATTAACGCAATTTAGCAATCGATATTTCACGTCTAAATGTCAAATTCGAGTTCAGTCAATGAAAATAATGATAATAGCCGGTGAGGCATCCGGTGATTTACACGCTTCATATCTTATCAAATCGCTCCTCAAGGAGAAGGGGGATGCGGAGATACGTTTTTTTGGCGGGGATCTGATGGAGGCTGCGGCCGGTCATGCACCGGATTTGCATTACCGTGAGTTGAATGTTATGGGATTTGTGGAGGTTGCGCGTCACCTCCCGGCCATAATGCGTAATCTGAAACTGGCAAAGGATATATTGCGCCGGTGGCGTCCGGATCTGCTGATACTGGTAGACTTCCCGGGATTTAACCTCCGTCTGGCCAAGTATGCGCATAAGATAGGGGTGAGATGCGAATATTATATATCGCCCAAGATATGGGCGTGGAAGGAATGGCGCATACGCACTATCCGCAAATGTATATCGCGAATATACTCCATACTGCCGTTTGAACCAGACTTCTATAAGGCGCGCGGCTATAAGGATGATATATATGTAGGCAACCCCTCGGTACAGGAGATAGAGCACATTATGAATCATATCTCCCCCTTGCGTCATTTTAAAGAGCGTCAGGGGATTACCGACGACCGCCCGATAATAGCGCTACTCCCCGGGAGTCGTCGCAGTGAGATAAAGGCAAATCTGCCGCTGATGATTGCCGCGGCACGACGCTACCCGGAGTTTCAGTATGTAGTGGCGGCTGCCTCTGCGATACCCGAGGTCTACTACCGCGAGGTGGCTCAGGATCCCGGACTGAAGGTAGTGTTCGGGGGTGCGATGACGCTGGTGAAGTATTCGCAGGCGGCACTTGTAACCTCAGGTACGGCTACTCTCGAGACCGCGCTGGTAGGCACTCCGCAGGTAGTATGTTACCGTGCCAACGGTAAGCGGTGGACCTACAACATAATGGAGAAACTGCTGCATGTGAAATATGTGAGCCTCCCCAATCTCATAGTGGGCAACAGGGTAGTGCCGGAACTGCTGCTGCATAACTGCACCACCGAAAATATAGTCAGAGAGTTGTCGCCACTGCTGCAATCATCGCCAAAACGGGAATGGCAGATCAACGGCTACAAGATGATGCGTCGCAAACTCGGCACCTCTGTTGCAGCCGATTATGCGGCCGAACTTATAATGGAAAGTGATAAATAAGATGACAAAAGAGATAATAATAGAATCCGAATCGGCTCTGCCGCGTGCCGCTCAGGAGTTTATCGGGTGTATCGGTGATAATAAGATATTTGCCTTTACCGGAAGCATGGGGGCGGGAAAGACTACATTTATCTCGGCTATATGCAAGAGTCTGGGTGTGGAGGAAGACGACATATCATCACCCACCTTCGCCATAGTAAATGAATATCGCTCCGATACCACCGGCCAACTGATATATCACTTCGACTGCTACCGCATAGAAGATGATGAAGAGGCACTCGATATGGGTGTCGAAGATTACTTCGAGAGCGGATCGCTATGCTTTATCGAATGGCCCGACCGCATAGAGCGGTTTCTGCCCGACGATACGGTAGAAGTCAGCATAGAGGAGATAGAGAGCGGTGCGCGCAAGGTCACGGTATCGGGACTCCCGGAGTGTGAGTGAAAAGTAAACACGCTTTCAGACTGATAATGAAAAAATAAATAATACAATAAATAGAAAAAATGGGAAAAGTATTGATCATCGGTGCCGGAGGAGTCGGCAGTGTGGTAGCGGCGAAATGTGCCGCAAATCCGGAGGTTTTCTCCGAAATCGTGCTTGCATCTCGTCGCAAGGAGAAGTGTGACAAGATTGTAGAGAAACTCGGAGTGAAAAATATCGTCACCGATCAGGTAGACGCAGACTATGTAGAGCAGATAGTGGAACTCTTCAACCGTCACAAGCCGGACATCTGCATCAATGTCGCTCTCCCGTATCAGGATCTCACCATTATGGAGGCTTGTCTGCAGTGTGGTGTAAACTATCTTGATACCGCCAACTACGAGCCCAAAGACGAGGCACACTTCGAATACTCATGGCAGTGGGCATATCGTGAGAGATTTGAGAAAGCCGGCCTTACCGCTATACTCGGTTGCGGTTTCGACCCCGGAGTATCGGCAGTATTTGTGGCATACGCAGCCAAGCATCACTTCTCCAAGATGGAGTATCTTGATATCGTAGACTGCAATGCCGGTAATCACGGCAAGGCGTTTGCCACCAACTTCAACCCCGAAATCAATATCCGCGAGATCACTCAGAAAGGTAAATATTGGGAAGACGGTAAATGGGTGGAGACCGAGAACCTTGAGATACATCGTCCGCTTACCTACCCCAACATCGGCGAGCGCGAGAGTTATCTCCTCTATCACGAAGAGTTGGAATCGCTTGTGCAGAATTTCCCCACTATCAAGCGTGCGAGATTCTGGATGACCTTCGGTCAGGAATACCTCACACACCTCCGTGTGATTCAGGATATAGGTATGGCGCGCATCGATCCTATCATCTACGAGGGTAAGGAGATTGTGCCTATTCAGTTCCTCAAGGCTGTACTCCCGGACCCCGGCAGTCTCGGAGAGAACTATACCGGTGAGACTTCTATCGGTTGCCGTATCCGCGGCCTCGACAAAGAGGGTAAGGAATCCACCTACTATATCTACAACAATTGCTCGCATCAGGAAGCATATAAGGAGACCGGGGCCCAGGCCGTAAGTTACACCACCGGTGTGCCGGCTATGGTAGGTGCCTACATGTTCCTTACCGGAGAGTGGGTTAAGCCCGGTGTGCATAATGTCGAGGAGTTCAATCCCGATCCCTTCCTTGAGAAACTCGCTCAGAGCGGTCTCCCCTGGCATGTGATCGTAGATGAAGATATAGAATTATGAAACATCTGATTTCAATGGCAGTCTTGGGGGCGGGTCTGACTATGATAGCCGCCTCTCAGACTGAATTGCCCGGTCCCGGCAGTGTGCGCCGCGGGGCAGATGGAGCAACCCTGGTAGGTACTGCAAAGGGGGTTGTGGAGATTACGCCCGTCAGCGATGACATATTTCGTGTGACCATGCTCCCGGAGGATAGCGTGGTGAAATATTACCCCTCGCAGTCAGCGGTGCTTACACCACGTGCCGACGGTGTGATTGAGATGGTTACTCCCTCGGAGGTGGTGATCAAGAGTGCCACCCTGCAGGTAAAGGTTGACCGTAATACCGGAGTGGTGAGATTTTATGACCGCGATGGCAATCTGCTGCTCAGCGAGGCGGAAGGTGTAGACAATAACGGGGCCTTAAAGAGTGTCTCATTTATCGGAGCGGAGTCAGGTAACCTGTTCGGTGCCGGCGAACGCGGCCATAAATTACGCCTCAACGGAGATTCGCTGACCATGTTTAACCGTCAGAATTACGGATATACCAAGGGTGATCCCCGTATCTCACAGATGGGTATCTCGGTACCTTACTTTGTCAGCGACAAGGGTTATGGTATCCTCTTTGACGATTACAACAAGGCCGACCTCTATCTCGGAGGTGACACTATCTCATATACCTCGGCCACTCCCCGTGCGCTCTCGTATTACTTTATAAACTCTCCCGAAGGTGATATGGCAGGGGCAACTTCCAACTATACACTCCTTACCGGCCGCCAACCGCTCCCGCCGATGTGGACGCTCGGTTATATCACCTCCAAATACGGCTACCGTACGCAAGCCGAAACCGAGGGGGTGATAGATACTCTCAAGACCCGCGGTTATCCTGTCGACGGAATCGTGCTCGACCTCTACTGGTACGGCACCGAGACCGATATGGGACGTCTGGAGTGGAACAAAGAGCAATGGCCCGATCATCGCAAGATGCTCTCCGACCTTAAGGACAAGGGAGTAAATATGGTGCTGATCTCACAGCCGTATATGAATAAGAAAGGTGCCATAGACAATTACAACTATCTCGGAGAGCGTGGTATGCTCGCCAAGGATAGTGACGGCAACATCCACGATGTCACCACATGGGTAGGTGATGCCGGCATGATTGATGTCTCAAACCCCGATACCCGCGAATGGTACTGGAACCGATATAAGGATCTTACCGCCGAGGGAGTAGCCGGATGGTGGGGAGACCTCGGCGAACCCGAAGTGCACCCGCTCACCATCTACCACGACAACGGGCAGACCGCTTCGGAATACCACAATGTCTACGGCAACGAGTGGAGCCGTATCATCTATGAGGGGCTGCGCAAGGATTATCCCGATATGCGTCCGATGCTTATGATGCGCGGTGGCACTGCCGGTCTGCAGCGTTACGGTGTATTCCCCTGGACTACCGATGTATCCCGCTCATGGGGTGGTTTCGGTCCGCAGGTCAATCTGATGCTTTCGTCAGGCCTCTCCGGTCTGGGTTATATGAGTTCGGATATAGGCGGTTTTGCCGTAGATCCCGCTCACCCCGTAGACCCCGAGTTGTATGTGAGATGGTTGCAGATGGGTACATTTACCCCTATGCTCCGCACTCACGCCACTGTAAAACCCGAACCGTATCACTATCCCGAACAGGAACAGATACTCAAGGATTATATAAAGATGCGTTATCAGTGGTTGCCGTATAACTATACGCTGGCGTGGGAGAATGCCGTGAAGGGTTGGCCCCTGGCACGCCCCCTCAATTTCCGCGGTGAGAATACCGGAACGGAGTTTGCCGACTGTGACGATGAGTATTTCTGGGGCGACGAGGTGCTGGTAGCACCGGTTATGACTCAGGGCGCACGCAGCCGCAATGTGCTCTTCCCCAAAGGTGAATGGATATCGTGGTGGAATCCCGCTCTCAAATATAAGGGTGGTAAATCTTATACAGTCAAAGCACCTTTGGCCGAGTTGCCTCTCTTTGTAAAGGCGGGTGCATTTATACCCCAATATACCCGTGAGATCGAGAATGTGGAGCAATACAACCCGCAGTTCCTCACCGTAAGGTATTATCCCGCATCGCATAAGAGTACTTATACACTCTTTGAAGATGACCGCAAATC
Organism: uncultured Porphyromonadaceae bacterium; assembly: GCA_947175665.1. Taxonomy (GTDB): domain Bacteria; phylum Bacteroidota; class Bacteroidia; order Bacteroidales; family Muribaculaceae; genus Lepagella. The sequence continues at coordinate 4,166 of CAMWNR010000002.1, read as the reverse complement.
GCCCGAATCCCTTGATAATAAGAACTATATCCTTATCAACTTTGCCGGTGAGATGAGCGGAGCGGATACACGTGTCACCATCACAAGCCAAGGAGGGTACAAAGGTATGCCCGAGTCGCGTATGATGGAACTTGAGGTAGTAGGCGTAAATGCCCCCAAGAGTGTGGAGTGGAACGGTAACCGTCTCGAACTCTCACAGAGCCGTCGTGCGATACGTCAATACGGTTATCTGTATGATGCCAAGACACGCACCGCCACTCTCGTATTCCCCTACGATTACGGCAAGGCGGAGTTTGTAATACGCTGATTTGACCCGGTATTTCCGGATACTGAACAATTATGACCGAAACTAATAATAAAAATACGGAGAGTCGTGACGGGGGTAAAATCCTCGCCACGGCTCTTCGTATACTTCTCCCGTTAGGGTTGACCATCCTTCTGTTGTGGGTACTTTTCCGTAAGGTAAACTTCCACGATATGATGGAGATTATATCTGACGGAGTAGATTACGGATGGATTCTGTTAGGGATGTTTCTGAGTATATTTTCGCATATATTCCGGGCCGCACGATGGCGGTTGCAACTTGACGCAATGGATATAAAGCCCCCCTTTATGGCGATCTGCTGCTCTATATTCGGTTGTTATGCGCTTAACCTTGTGTTCCCACGGTTGGGAGAGGTGTGGAGATGCACATATATTGCCAAAAAGGAGAAAGCACCGTTGACAAAAGTAATAGGGAGCATGGTATCAGACCGTCTGGTAGATATGCTTACGGCTCTATGCATACTGCTGCTTACCTTTATTCTGGCCGCACCGGCTTTGCGGGCATTTGCCGAGAAATACCCGGTAGGGAGAGATTTAGTGGGATTGATCAGCAACCCTGTGGTTTGGATAGCAACCGCAGCCGGGGTGATAGTGATAGGAGGATTGGTATATTTATTAAGAAATAACGCATTTATACGTAAAATTATAAAATGGGTAGGGGAACTTTGGGAAGGTTTTGCATCCGTAATAAAGATGCGGGGGAGAGGTAAATTCTTGATGTACACGCTATTGCTGTGGGGATGTTACTATATACAGTTATATGTGACCTTCTTTGCCTTCCCCTTTACCGCAAGGTTATGTGCCGAGCCCGGATTAGGGTTCGGATTGTTGCCATGTCTGGTAGCGTTTATACTAAGCACATTCGGCATGGCAGTCCCGAGCAACGGAGGGCTTGGCCCGTGGAATATAGCCGTAATGTTCGGACTGGCCGTATATGGGATCACCGATGCGCAAGGCACCGCCTTCTCGATGCTTGTATGGAGCGGTGAGACAGTGATGCTGATACTGCTCGGCATCTTCACGCTCGGTTATATAGCGGTAGGGAAGCGCGATAACCGCACTGTAACAGGTTAAACAAAACTAACGAGGATAATAAGAAATGTATAACGACAACGATAAAGAAGATTTTTTTGAGTCGACTCCTCAGGAGCCGGCTCCGCAGAAACCTAAAGAACCGGAACTCAAGCCCGATGATCCGCGCTATTATGACAAGGACGACGAGTGGGAGCATATCCGCCCGGCCGCACGGAGTTGGAAGATGTGGATAGGTTTTGTAGCGTGCGGTATCATCTTAGGAGCGCTGTATGGGGTATATGTCTGGTTTTTCACTCCGTATATAGAGCAGAGTGTGCAGTATGGTTATGTAGAGAAGATAGAGCGGCGCGGTCACGTGTTTAAGACATTTGAGGGGGTATTCATGCCCTATAAGTCGCTTGCCGATACCATAGAGCCGTATAGCGGTGACATACTTTTCTCAACGGCCGACGACCATCTTGCGGCCGAATTGCGCAGATTGCAGTTAAGCAATATCCCGGCACGTATCGAGTATTCCACATATTCGGGTACACTCCCATGGCGCGGTGACAGCAAAGTGGTGATAACCGCTGTCGATACAGCCGATGTAAGCAAGATATACCCGGTACCTCTGCAACATCCCCTTATCCCGACTCCGCATTTAGAGGGGGGCCACGGAGTGGAACCCTGAAGCGTAAAGGCACACATGTATGAACTATAATATTACAACCATTATAAAGAGTTTAATGGTCGCTGCTGCAGTGGACATTATGGCATCATCGGCTTACCCATCCACGCTCCGCAACCCCGGAGTAGCCGAACGATACGGTTGGAGCGAGGGGGATAGCGTAATAGTTATCCCGGCCTCGGTAAGGCAGATACCACAATATGCATTTGCCGGTATGGAGGGGTTGAAACGTGTTGAGTTTGCTCCGTCATCACAGTGCCGCAAGATAGGGGAGTATGCCTTTGCGGAGTGTATCAATCTCGACTCCGTATCGCTCCCGGCCGGTATCGGTGTGATAGGGGAGGGTGCTTTCAGGGAATGCCTCTCATTGCGCTCCCTCATAGTGCCGCCTCAGGTATGGTTTATACCCAAAGAGATGATGCATAGATGCGTGGCACTTAAGAGTGTGGTGCTACCTGCAGGGCTGCAGGAGATCCACGCCTTTGCGTTTGCCGGGTGCGAAGGGTTGGAAGAGATCGAGATACCTGCTCCGGTAAGAAAGGTAGGAAATAACGCCTTTTCACGTTGCGTATCGGTGCGCGAGTTGGAGTTGCCGGCCGGAGTGAAGGAGTTGGAGAGTTATGCGTTTTCAGATTGTCTGAATATGAGGAGGTTGCGCCTTTCGGAGAGTTACAATATGATCGGCGAATTGATAATAAGCGGTTGCAGTTCGCTCGAACTGCTTGAAGTCCCCGCATTAAAACCCCCCTTTATCGAATGTGAGAGTTACCTCTTTGATCCCGATGATACAGCGGCCTACGAGCGCTGTACACTGCAAGTACCCGCCGGCTCCATCCAATATTACGGCCGTTATCACGGCTGGCGCCTGTTTCGCCATATCGCACCGCTATCAAAGTAGGCGCTCCCCATTTATCGGCCCGAATATGGGACTGAACGGAATAAGTAACTATTACTACGTACTTTTTAATATCGTTTAATTTTTATTACTTACTTATTTATTAACTTTGCGCTATGCGCAAGGTTATATTTGTTTATCAGAAGGCTCCGCAAGAGATTATTACCGGTGGTCACTTATACGAAGATAAGTTGGCTAAGGGTATTGCCGCGCTACCTGAAACCGAGGTAACCATCCTCTCCGCGCCTGCGGCAAATAACCTGATTGCCAAAATCTTGGCTCCTCTCCGTAATCTCACTCTTTTGCGCTCTACGGTAAGTGACACCAAACCGATAGTGGTTTTTAATTCCTCCAAATTTCTATATTTTCTCCCGCTGGTTGCGGTACTCCGGATTAAAGGGGTACATACCGTGGCCGTACATCACCATTTCTTATACAATGAGGTTTCCGGAATACGGCGACCGGTATACACGCTTGGGGAGAAGATATTTCTGCGACTATGCCGCCATATCATAGCGCCGAGCCGATTTATGCGACGTGAAATCGCGCGTATTATCGGCAGGAAGCCGGCATACATCCCTACACCTTGCCCGGAAAGCAGATCGGAAAACACATCGGGAAGCCCGCCGGAATATAACTCTATTCCTAAGTCGGTCGGCACCTTGGGAAATAACCCTATTTTTAAGCCGGTAAGCGCCCCTGAGGGGAATATTGATACCTCGGGGTCTATTCACTCCCATCCTGCGGCTAACAGGGCCGTAAAATTGCTTTTTACCGGTACTGTCGAACCGCGTAAGGGATTAATACATGCAATTAAAGCGTTGGATATTCTGAACCGCAAAGGCATCCCCTTTATCTTTGATATTGTCGGGAAATGCGTAAATATAGATTATCTCGACAGACTTAAAGAGGAGATTGCCGGATATGGACTGAATGATAAAATACATTTTCACGGTTTTGTGACACGAGAAGAGATAAAAAGGTTCTACTCCACGGCAGATATATACCTCTTCCCTTCAATGCAAGAAGGGTTCGGGTTATCGATAGCCGAGGCAATGGGCTACGGCCTTCCGGTAACAGGTTTTGACAACTCAGCGATGCCATACATCGTAAATACGGGTCACAACGGAATTTTAGTCCCCACTCCAGACCACGAGCGACTCGCAGAGGCGATAATCGCCATAGCCGCAAATCCCGAACTACACCGCACCCTATCGGCCAATGCGCTCACCACCGCCGCCCACC
>CAMWNR010000001.1 GCA_947175665.1 uncultured Porphyromonadaceae bacterium | reverse complement strand
AATTCCTTTATTAATGGATATGAATTTCTTTTTAACGTACTTTTGTACTTGACCCGGAAGCACCGCACCGATGTTTTTTGCGTGTTAACATTTTTTATGGGATAGGCTTTGACAGTTTAAAAATTTTGAAGTGCTATAAGATGGAGATTTGGAAAAATTTTATTAATTTTGTAAGTGAGGGGGAAGATTGTATTTTAATCTCCCCCCCCCTGATTGCACATCAATAGTTTTCTTATATTTTTCGGGAAACTAAGAGTGTGTTTACTTTTAAAACGTTTTAATGTCTATGAATACTATAAATGAAACTTGATTTCATCACAAAGGATCTTTTGGGTTCTTTTTCAAAGATTTCATCGGTCGTGATGCCCGCATCACTCTCTCTTTATCTTTGGAAAATAACTCCAAAATCTCTCTTTGTGCTAAAATCATTTAAAAGTAAACACACTCTAAAAGACTCCGCAAAATACTGAAAAATCCGGAATCATTCACCATGACAACCAACTGGAATTACCAACCGCTGACTAAGCAACAACAAGAACTTGCTGAAGAAATACTTCCTGAGTGTGGAGGGAATCGCACAGTCGCTGAAATTTTAATGCGTAGGGGTGTGAAGACTCCTCAGGAGGCTGCTGCTTTTTTCTCCCCATCACTGAGTGATCTTCACGATCCATTCCTAATGCCGGATATGGAGAAGGCTGTAAATCGCTTAAATAAAGCAATGGGAGCCAAGGAGCGCATTATGATTTATGGAGATTATGATGTCGATGGCACTACGGCAGTGGCTTTGGTGTATAAGTATCTGCAAAACTATTACTCTAATATCGAGTATTATATCCCTACCCGATATGAAGAGGGTTATGGTATTTCGCGTAAAAGTATAGAGTATGCTGCTGAGAATGATGTGAAGTTGGTGATAGTGCTTGATTGCGGTATTAAGGCAAATGAAGAGATTGCATACGCCAAAGAGAAAGGTATCGATTTTATAATTTGTGATCATCATGTGCCTGATGAAATACTTCCGGATGCGGTAGCGATTCTTAATCCCAAGATGCCCGGTTCGACTTATCCTTGTCAGCATCTGTCTGGTTGTGGTGTCGGATTTAAATTTATGCAGGCTTTCGCCATGAGTAACGGGCTTACCAATCATAATGAATTGGAATCGTTGCTTGATCTGTGTGCTGTGAGCATCGCGGCAGATATAGTGCCTATAGTTGATGAAAACCGTGTTATGGCTTTTCATGGTCTGAAACGTCTGAATTCAAACCCAAATCTCGGTTTGCGCAGTATAATCCGACTTTGCAAACTCACCAATAAAGATATTACGATCTCCGATGTAATATTCAAAATAGGCCCGCGCATCAATGCCTCGGGCCGTATGCAGAGCGGCATGGAAGCCGTAGATCTGCTGGTGAGTCGCGATCTCCATGACGCATACGAAAAGAGCAAGGATATAGACCAGTATAATAAGGATCGTAAAGAACTCGATAAAAAAATTACTGACGAGGCTAACGATCTGATAGAGAAAAATGTAGGCATAGTTCAAGATAAGCGTTCGATAGTAATTTACAATAAGGACTGGCATAAAGGTATTATAGGTATTGTTGCTTCACGTCTTACCGAACTTTATTACAAACCTGCGGTTGTGCTTACTTATTCCAATGGTATGGCTACCGGGAGTTCGCGTTCGGTACAAGGTTTTGATATTTATTCGGCTGTCAACAGCACACGCGATCTGCTTGAGAACTTCGGTGGGCATACATACGCTGTAGGTCTCACTCTTAAGGAGGAAAATATACCGGAATTCCGCAGAAGATTTGAGGAGTATGTGGCTGAGCATATTCAACCCAATCAACTTTCGCCACAACTTGATGTAGATGCCACCATAGAGTTTGCCGATATTACTCCGGAATTGGTAAGCGCGTTGCGCAAACTCAATCCATACGGTCCCGGCAACCAGAAACCTGTATTCTGTACTAAAAATGTATTCGATTTCGGTACTTCGAAATTAGTCGGGAAAAATCTGGAACACATAAAACTTGAATTGGAAGACAACAGTACCAGCCGAGTTATAAATGCTATTGCTTTCAATATGGCTCCTTATTTTGAATTCATTCATTCGCATAAACCGATAGATATCTGCTATACTATCGAACCGGCTAAGCATAATAGCAATGGAGAATCGGTGCAACTTATGATACGCGATATACGCCTATCTAAATAATACAGCCACTCCATAATACCGCCACTCCCCTATGCCTGTCTGATTCCTTCATTCCATAAACCATACACTGAAAGTAACCTGCCCCGGAGTCTTAGTTGATGTAGAGGATATAACAGCGGTAAAGGTTCATCATATAAATTAGGAGTAACCGACTGAATGACAACAGACATTCACGCTATTTTAAAAAAATACTGGGGATATGATAAGTTTCGTCCCCTCCAGGAAGATTTGATACGCTCGGCCTTGGCGGGTAATGATACTTTGGGTCTTATGCCTACCGGTGGCGGAAAATCAATAGTGTTTCAGGTAGCCGGATTGGCTATCGGCGGTCTTACGCTTGTAATCTCACCCCTTGTCTCGCTGATGAAGGATCAGGTAGATAACCTTAAGCATCACAATATTAAGGCTGTATACTTTCATAGCGGTATGACCTTACCTGAGCAGCGTATAGCGTGGGAGAAATTGGTTTTTAACCGGGCTCAATTTCTTTATATCGCCCCCGAACGCCTTGCAAGTAAGCGTTTTATAGAAGAATTAAAAGAACTTAAGCCGTCGTTTATCGTAGTAGATGAGGCGCACTGTATTTCACAATGGGGTTATGATTTCAGGCCATCATTTCTGAATATCAAATCATTGCGTAAACTTTTTCCTTCAGTTACGGTAATGGCGCTGACAGCGACCGCCACACCAGAGGTGGCTGAAGATATACGCAGGCAACTTGACTTTAGGCGTGGCAACAACACCTTTCAGATGTCATTTGTACGCAATAACATCAGTTATCTGGTAAGAAAACCTGAAGTTAAAATTGCCGAAATATCAAGAATCTTAGAGCGTACAGTAGGTTGCAGTATAATATATGTGCGCAACCGTAAACGTACTATGGAGATTGCTGACTATCTTAACTCCATAGGGATTAATGCCACATATTATCATGCCGGACTCTCTTTTGAAGTTAAAGAAGAGCGTCAGAATGCTTGGAGAGAAGATAAGATTCGAGTGATGGTCGCTACCAACGCGTTCGGAATGGGTATAGATAAACCGGATGTCAGATTGGTTATTCACCATGATATGCCCCCCTCGCTCGAAGAGTATTATCAGGAAGCGGGCAGAGCGGGTAGAGACGGTCAGATCTCATACGCTGTGTTGCTCTATAATAAAAGTGACAAGGGTGTGTTAAGGCGTAGACTCACACTCGAATTTCCGGATAGAAAAATTATTAGTAAAGTTTACGAACGTGTATGTATCTTCCTTAACTTGGCCGTTGGGGAAGGTTATGACAGATTGTATGAATTTGATATAGATCTTTTTTTGCGTACGTTTGCCATGCAGTCCGATCAGGTGTTGGCTGCACTGGCTATTCTCGGTAAAGCAGGGTATATGGAGTATCTTGATGAGAGGGAAAACTCGGCGCGTGTAATGATAAGAACCACACGCGAAGAACTCTATAATCAATTGGGACAATCCCACAATGGAGAGCGACTCCTGGTGTGTATCTTGCGTCTGTATCCCGGTCTTTTTACAGATTACGTATTTATCAACGAGAAGCGAATAGCCCGCGAACTCGATATGGATATTGAAGAGGTGTATCAAACACTCCTTGAGTTGGCCAGACTCAAGATCATTAGTTATGTACCACGTCGTCGTTCGCCTTATATCTATATGCCCACCGCACGAGAGGAAGCGAGGTATCTTCAGATAGGAAAAACAATCTATGAGGATCAGATAAAAAGACGCGAACTACGTATCGAGTCTATGATAGATTATGCTGACAATGATGGTAATTGCCGGGTGGAGAGGATGCTTAAATATTTTGGCGAACCGAAATCGTCGGCATGTGGCAGTTGCGATATATGCCGTTCGGAAAGGGAATCAAGAAATAAAAAAATATCAGATGCAGAACTATATAAGCGGCTTATGACATTATTAACATCTCACCCCCACGGAGTGCGCTATGAGAGAGTAGAAGAGACTTTTGGTGCTGACAAGGATCGGGTATTGACAATGGTAAGACATCTTTGTAGCGAAAAATTGATATATGCTGAGGGACCTCTGCTATTTCTGAAGAGATGATAGGATTAGCCGATTGTAATAATTTCTTTGTATCGTGCGAGAGAAGTATCAATCCTGCTCTTGATGGTAAACCTGTCGTAGTGCTCAGTAACAACGACGGGTGTGTTGTGGCGCGGAGTAATGAATCGAAACGCCTCGGTGTCAAGATGGGTCAGCCGGCTTTTGAGATCAGAGATATGATAGAGAAACACCGGATTATTGCCCTGTCAGGGAATCACCTTCTATATAGGGATATAAGTCTGAGGGTTCATGATATTTTCAGACGTTTTGTACCCTCAGCATTAGATTATTCGGTAGATGAATCCTTTCTCGATGTTAACGGTATTCCTGTAGATGTTCTACCCGAAATCGGTGAAGCAATCTACAATGCCTGCTGGAAAGAGATGAGAATCCCTGTCACAATCGGCTTTGCTCCGACTAAAACATTGGCAAAGATCGCAACAGAAGTCTCCAAAAAAGGTGGACAAAGGTTAGGTATCATATATGACGAGGCAGATGCCGTAAAGATATATGATAATATACCTATTTATGACCTCTGGGGAGTAGGGAGACGTCTTACGAAGATGTTGTATCAAAACGGAGTTTACACTATCGGCCAATTTGCGGCCAGAGATGTAGAGTGGGTAAAAAAGAAGATGGGAGTAACAGGTGAGAGAAGTTGGAGAGAATTGCACTGTCAACCCTGTATCGAACTAAACCATGTAGAGAGACTTCTACAGGATTCGATAAGTGAGTCCCGCACCTTTCCTGAAGATGTGACCGATTATGATTATATCCGTGCGCGTATAGTAATCTATACATCGGATTGTGCGCGTAAACTGCGTGCTATGAATGGTGAGTGCAGAAGTGTAGGGGTATTTCTTCGCGGTAATCCATTCCGTAATACGGAGCCGGTATTGCGTCCTGAACGTGTAGTGCGTCTCTCATCTCCTTGCAATGACACAATAACTCTTACCGAGGTAGCACTGGATATACTGGATAATATATTTATAGAAGGCGCAGCGTTCAAACGTGCCGGAGTATGGTTGGGAGATATTCAGAAATGTGTGTTACGCCCCGGTTCTCTATTTGAAACAGAAGTAGACGCCAAAACTGAAAAGAAGCAACTGATGAATAAGTTTATGAAGACCATCGACAAGATAAATAATGTGGTAGGTTATAAAAACATCGGTCTGGCCTCGCAGTTAGTCAAAGGTCATCAAGGACATAACGATGGATATTCCTCATCATTTCAGGCACCATCACGAAAGAAGTAGTATGTAGATTCCAGAAAGAAGTAGTATGCTATTTTACTTGCACCAATTGTTAAAAATTATTATCTTTGGAGGTGAAAACCATGCAAGTAAACATTGCAGTTATTTAAACTTACATACTTACTTAATATGAAAAAGAGATATCTTACTGTCGGGGTAGTTGCATTATTGCTAAGTTCAATGACCTTTACAAGTTGTATCGGTAGTTTCCGGCTCACTAATTCCGTACTCAAGTGGAATAATCAGGTTGGATCTAAATTCTTAAATGAACTGGTATTTTTCGCCTTTTGGATTCTCCCGGTATATGAAGTAACTTCATTAGCAGATATCCTTGTACTTAATTCTATAGAATTCTGGACCGGCAGAAATCCTCTCACTGCGTCTACAAAGATTGTTGACACCCCTCACGGCAGATACGAAATAACATGTGACGGTAAAGGGTACACCATAAAGAATACTCTTACTGACGAGACTACCCGACTTGACTTTATCGAGGAGACTGAGACATGGGCTCTGAATCATGACGGAGAGTTAATACCGTTTATGACATTTGTTGACGATACACATGTGAAAATGGTTACACCCGAAGGTGACTTCCGGGTAGTGGAACTTTCAGAGGCCGGAGTTATGGCATATAAGACAGAATTAATCAATACAGACCCCTCGTTACTGCCCGCAATGGCGATGTATTGATCAGTCGATAATTCATGTGTTTTTATACATAACGTTGAACTATTTGCCAAATCCGTTGTTTCAATAAAAGAGAGTGCTTAGAACATCTCTTAAAAAATGAAAAAATAATAAAACTTATAAAAACAGAAAATCTTATGAAACCACTTCACGTAATTTGTGCTGTAATCGGTGGCGCTATCGCAGGTGCCGCAGTTGGCTTGCTTCTCGCTCCTGAGAAAGGTACTGATACCCGCAAGAATATCATCAAACTGCTTAAAGAAAAGGGAATCAATCTCAAGAAGAGCGAGATGGAGGAACTTGTAGATGAAATTGAAGATCAGATCGAGCAGCACATTTAATCGTTATAGTACTGATAATCTCCAATATTAAAAATCGACTTATAGATATGAAATCACTTAATATTTTATACGCATTTTTAGGTGGTGCTATAGTAGGATGCAGTGCAGCCCTGCTGTTTGCCCCCGAAAAAGGTGAAGAACTTCGTAATCGCATCTGCAAGATCCTTCGTAAGAACGGTATCAAGATCAGCGATGCCGAGGTGGATGCTCTTGTAGCAGAACTCTCCGGTGAAGAAGTATAATAATATAAGGAGTAAGAAACTCTGCAGATGTCGACGCCGGGCATATAATATTCCCGGCGTTGACTCTGTATAATTAATGCTCTGTGCCTCGTAATCAGCAGAATATGAAAGAGACTTTAGGCGACCAGATGAAGAGTATATTCGAAAATGGTCGGAAATGGATAAAACTTGAAATCGAATATGCGCGTCTTACTGTAGCGGAGAAAACTACGGTTTTGCTTTCTACACTTATTTTCGGCGCGGTGTGTCTGTTGCTCGGGATGATAATATTAATGTTATTAGCCTTTGCTCTGGTGTATACCTTTAAGGATTTTATGTCACCTGCTTTAGCATGCGTGTGTGTAAGCGGTGTGATTATAGTGCTAATTGCGCTGCTTTTCGCATTCAGGCGTCCGCTTCTTGAAAATCCAATCTCACGGCTTATAAGTAAATTAATACTTGACCTTAAACCAGAGAACGAAAATGAGTGATAATAAGAACCTTCCCATCCCGACAGATCTTCAATCGGCAGATCCGCAGAAGATTCAGGGTTTGACTATACGAGAAATACGTCATCGCAGAGCATTGGTGTTGCTCCAAAAGGAGTTTTGTAAGGAGAAAATTTCCTATAATGCACTTAAACTTAAGAATAGTTCGCCATTCAGTAAGAACTATTCGGGCAAAGGTAAGCCTTTAGGTAGAGCCGGGGGTATTGTCGGAAAGATTATAGGTGGTATGAACTATGTCGATTATGCCTTAGTCGGATTTTCGGTATTCTCCAATGTAAGAAAAGTAATGAACATATTTCGTAAGAAAAAATAGGGATATATCATGGACTACGTAGAAGTTAAAGTCAAGTACTCCCCTGCCTCAGAGACTGCCTCAGATTTGATGGCAGCCTTTCTTGCAGATATGGGTTATGAATCTTTTGTGGCAGATGAAGAGGGCCTTACCGCCTACATTGTCGCTTCTCAATATTCTGCTGATGACTTGGAAGAGATGCTGCAGAGTTTTCCAATGGAGATTAAATATGAAGTGACTGATACATTTATAGAGGGTCAGGACTGGAATGAGGAGTGGGAGAAAAATTATTTTCAACCGATTCTGATTGATGATCAGTGTGTGGTACACAGTACATTTCATAAAGATATTCCTGAGTCTGAATATGATATTGTCATTGATCCCAAAATGGCATTCGGTACCGGACATCATGCTACCACTTCTATGATGTTGCGCCATATCCTCTCTCTGGATATGGAGGGTAAATCTGTAATCGACATGGGTACAGGTACCGGTATTCTGGCTATTTTAGCCAAAATGAAAGGCGCCGATAAGAGTACCGGAATCGAAATAGATCCTGATGCCGCTGTAAATGCGCGTGAGAATGTGAAACTTAATAATGTTGACGTTAATATCATTACGGGCGACTCTTCTCAACTTGAATCACTCGGACAAGCCGACTATTTTATCGCTAATATAAATCGTAATGTGATTTTGGCAGACTTATCCCGATATGTTTCTGCACTTAAGCCCGGTGGGATGATGATACTCAGCGGATTCTACAGTGAAGATGTGCCGCTGCTTGAGCGTGCCGCTGCGATGTATGGCTTACATACCGATTGTGTACTTACAGAAGATGACAACTGGACATCGCTAAGGCTCATAAAAGATTAGTGAATCACAAGATATACTAAATTAATGCCGTGGCCCTCAAAGCGCCACGGCATTAAAATTTCCTTAGATTTGGTGTCTTAATTTTTCCTGAAGTAAAGTAAAAAGGCTACGCCAAATAATGACATAGCCTTGCTAAAATTTGTAATGTGTATCGAATGGAGAATAATACTGCAAGTAGCAATTACAGCAAACAGTGGATTATTAAACTGTCAATACAATATCCTTCTCCTCTGCTATTCGGCGCAGATTGATTATAGCGTATCTCATACGACCAAGAGCCGTATTAATGCTGACTCCGGTTTTTTCAGCAATCTCCTTAAAAGAAAGATTCTGATAGTATCGGAGCATCAGAACTTCTTTTTGAAGTTCCGGAAGTTCCTCAATAAGGGATTTAACATCATTGAGAATCTGGTCATTTATGATGAGATCTTCAATAGTCGCCTCGCATAGTTCCTTACGGTTGAGAATATTTACATCTTCGAGATCTGTAGATTGCATATTCTCAGATTTTTCCTGACGATAGTAATCAATTATAAGATTATGCGCAATGCGGGAGATCCATGCCGGAAATTTTCCGTTCTCGGTATATCTGCCTTGCTTGATAGTCAGGATTGCCTTTACAAAGGTTTCCTGAAAAATGTCGTTCGCTAAATCTTCGTTCTTGATGATGCGAAGAATATAGTTGAATACACGATCTTGATGACGCTTCAAGAGTGCGTCAAATGCTTCATTGCTGCCTTGCGCATAAGCCTTAACCAATTGCTCGTCGGTCATGCTTAAAAAATTTGCCATTCTTTGATTATTAATTGATTGGGTAGAGTTTTAATCTATAGGCAACGTATTTTTAATTGTGGGTTAAATAGTTTTATTATTATTAAATTATTGATTTAGGATATTTCCTAATACAAAGATAAACAAAAATCCTGCCAATTCCAAAAATTATTGTATCCAAACGGCATAAAATAGGTTAAAAGTTATTAACAAATGATTTAATGCCATGGTGGCCTTGTATTTTCATCTATAAATAACACCATGACAGTTCACTTCCAAATTAAGACCTACCAAATGATAAAAAGTTTAATATTTTGTAATATTAAATATACTAAAACTCTCATGCTGAGCGTTGATAAACTGTATGATAGATTTAATCTATCCCATTTATTTCCCTTACCCTGCATGTCGGAGTTTGGGTTAACACTTCGATAATTATTAAAACCTAACGCATTTATACTTTTTGCCTATGACAAATAATTCCGCTGTTAAATCTGAAAATATTGAAAACTTATCTATAGGGGGTGTCGTAAGTCCCCGTAAATCAACTATTTCTATAATACGTCAGTTTTCAAGATCGTATGTGGCTATGGCAGGTATCTCAATATCTCCTTTAATTTGTAATTGATATACTATAGGGATACAGTGTTTCAATAGTCTGTTGTATAGAAAAAAATGCACTCCAAAATGTCATTTGCTGACTTTTTGGAGTGCAATCTGTTTGAGGAGGATTATGGTTGTCTACACAATGTTGATCTTCCAGGAGTTACTATCCACTCTTAATACATAAATTCCTTTTGGCAAGGTGATTTCATATTCCAGACATTCATTTTCGCCTCCCATATATATCCCGTTTATATCGTATATATCTACTCTGGAGGGTGTCGGTAAGATTATGTTGAGGTTACCATTGTTTATTTCGATTTTAACCTCGTCTACACCTACTAATCCTGTGCCGCAAGGGAATTCATCTGATTCTTCAAATTTTTTAAATCGAGACCAATATGCCGCGAGTGAGTATATCGCTTTAGTACCTGTAGGAGTTATCAGAGTGGCATTCTCTTCGGTGTATGTATCAAAAGTATTGATAGTTATGACAGGTGGCCATTCAGCCTCACAATATATTTTTAGTAAGTTCGGACAATTATTGAACGCCTGAGTGCCTATCTCTTCCAATACACGGTCTAATTGTATCCACTCAAGCGAGTTACAACCGGCAAATGCCCGCTCTCCCAATGATGTCACTCCGTGTAGGTATACATCCTTAAGTGATGTCAAATTTTCAAAAACTCCAGACATCAGGGTCAGATTATCAGAATGTATATCAATTTTGGATATAGACTTGCAACCTTCAAATGCACGCTCTTCTACTGTAGTTAATGAGTAAGGTAGGGTAAGCGTACTTATACCGGTGCAACCTCTGAAGGCCCGCTCCCCTATTGTTATGACCCCATCGGGTATATCGATTTCAGTTAAAGAAGTGCATCCGGCAAAACTAAATGCCGGTATTTTTTGTATGTTGCTGTTAAATGATATATGTGAAAGGTTAGTACAGTTTTCACACACTCCCTCACCATATACGGGGAGTATATCATTTAAATTTATGCTCGTCATCGAGGTGCATGATGCAAATGCACTGTTGCCTATCTCTTGGATATCAACCGGTAGAGTCACTGATTCGAGCGAACGATTAAATGCAAATGCGGAGTCACCTATAATAGAAACCGAAGATGGGATATTTAGAGACCCGCTTATATTGGAGTATGCAAAAGCAAGATTTCCAATCTCTTCTACTTGATCGGGAAATTTTATGTTTTCAAGCGCAGAGGTCTGATAAAAGGTACCATCTTCAATACGCTTGATTTGGCAATCTTCAATATTTATCTCTTTAAGAACCGGACAGTATGAGAAAGCATAACTTCCTATGCCGGTAATACTGCCGGGGAGTACCACAGACTCTAACGATGAGCAGGCCTGAAATGCACCACTGCTTATGGTAGTCACACCCGAAGGTATAATAATTGAGGTGAGAGAGGTACATCGGGCAAATGCCGATGCTGCAATATCTGTGACAGATTCAGGAAAGTCCACCCCGGTTAATTCATCCTGATCTGCAAAACCGTATGTGGAGATTCCCCTTACTGTATAGGTGATATCATCAAAGTCTGCCGTAGCCGGTATAACTATCCGACCTGTAAAATGTTTATCCTGCGCGGCACCGATTGTGACGTATGGTAAATCATCACCGGTCTCGTCAGGCTCTACAATGGTATATTCAAAATCATCTATAATAAATGATTCAGCCGATGCCGAACCGATAGATACAGCGATCAAACAGGAAAGTAAAATATGTCGCATAAATTATAAGAGTAAAATTTTCTCCAAATTTACAAAAAAAATTCTTATCTTTGTAGTTTAAACAGCGGGATAAAATATTTTTTATTCCGTCAGAATACATTACTAAATAACTTGAAATTCATTTAACTCAATTATATGGAAGAAATCAAGGAAACAGAAGTTGATGCTGTCAACGAAGGCGGACTCAATTTTATAGAGCAGGAGATACAGCAGGATCTCGCTGCCGGCAAGAATGGCGGACGACTTAATACACGCTTCCCGCCTGAACCTAACGGATATCTCCATATCGGTCATGCCAAGGCTTTCATTATGGATTTTGGCGCAGCAGAGAAATTCGGTGGTACTTGCAATCTTCGTTTTGATGATACCAACCCACAGAAGGAAGACAATGAATATGTAGAGGCTATTAAGCGCGATATTCATTGGCTCGGTTATGATTGGGGTGATCGTTTATATTATGCATCTGATTACTTCCCTCAGTTATATGATCTTGCAGTAAGAATGATCAAGGAGGGTAAGGCATACGTAGATGAGCAGACCTCAGAGCAGATAGCAGCGCAGAAGGGTACTCCTACTCAGCCCGGTACCGAATCACCGTATCGTAATCGTCCGATAGAAGAGAACCTTGATTTGTTTGAGAGAATGAACAAAGGTGAATTCCCCGACGGTGCCATGGTGCTTCGCGCCAAGATAGATATGGCCAGCGATAATATGCACTTCCGTGATCCTATCATGTATCGCATAATTCATACGCCACACTGGCGCACAGGCACTACATGGAAGGTTTATCCGATGTATGATTTCGCTCACGGTCAGAGCGACTATTTCGAAGGGGTAACCCATTCAATCTGTACTCTTGAATTTGTACCTCATCGTCCGCTTTATGAGTATTTCGTGAAGGAGTTGGCCGATGAATCTTATTGCCCTCGTCAGATTGAATTTAACCGTCTCAATCTTACATATACCGTGATGAGTAAGCGTAAATTGCTCCAACTCGTCAAGGAGAATCTCGTAAACGGTTGGGATGATCCCCGTATGCCGACCATCTGCGGTCTGCGACGCCGTGGATATACTCCGACATCTATTAAAGATTTTATAGGCAGAATCGGTTATACCCGTTATGAGGCTCTAAACCATATCGAACTGCTTGAGCATAGTGTGCGCGAAGATCTTAACAAGACTGCCACTCGCGTAAGTGCCGTTAAGAATCCTGTAAAACTTATCCTGACCAATTATCCCGAAGATGTAACGGAAGAGGTATACATGGATAATAATCCTGAAAATCCTGAGGAGGGTAAGCATGCTATGCCTTTCAGCCGCGAACTTTGGATTGAGCGCGAAGACTTTATGGAGAATCCTCCCAAGAAATTCTTCCGTCTTTCACCAGATAAGGAGGTAAGACTTAAAGGTGCTTATATTGTAAAATGTACAGGATTTAAGAAAAACGATGACGGTGAGATTGAGGAAATTTATGCCGAGTATGATCCTGAGACATTGAGTGGTCGTCCGGGTGCCGACCGAAAGGTTAAAGGTACACTCCACTGGGTATCAGTACCTACTGCAGTTAGAGCAGAAGTCCGCGATTACGACAGATTATTTGCGGTAGAGAACCCCTCTGCAGAGGAGGGCGATTTCAGAGATCTTCTTAACCCGGATTCGCTCAAAGTGCTTGACAATGTTATGATTGAGCCGTGGCTTGCAGAGCGAGTAAAGGAGGGCGATCATTACCAGTTCCAGCGCCTCGGATATTATACTGTCGATCCTGATTCAAAACCCGGTCACCCCGTGTTTAATAAAACCATAGGATTAAAAGATACCTGGGCTAAGATTCAGAAGAAGTGATCAGACACTGTCACAATAAAAATAAAGACTCCATTATCGCTATAGTGGAGTCTTTATTTTTTGAGAAGGGGTCTTTATGATAAGATAGTTCGTTAATAGATGAACTTGTCAGACTCAGATGTGTTTTTTCAATAGCCACTATTAAATTAATATATTTTATGTCTGACTCTACAAGTAATATCAAGCCCTCGAGAGGATACTTTATTTTTTTGGTATTCTATCTTGCCATGCTTAGCGCATTTGGTTCTTTTGTTAATGATATGTACCTGCCGACACTCCCGGAAATGATGAAGGCTTTCCGGTGTAGTATCTCCACAGTGCAATTAGGATTGACTACGGGAATGATCGGGTTAGGATTAGGACAGATAATATTAGGACCTCTCAGTGATAGGTTCGGAAGGAAACCGATCCTGATAATAGCATTGATAATATTCTGTATCGGTGCGGTAGGTAGTGTCTTTTCACATACCATAAATATCTTCTTAGGCTGGAGATTTGTGCAAGGTATTGGAGCCTCAGGCGGATATTTTTTGGCTCGAACTATACCGGCCGATATGTATGCAGGAAGGCAGTTGGCAAAAGTAATGGCATTGATAGGTGCCATAAATGGATTTGCTCCTGCATCGGCACCCGTAATCGGCGGACTCGTTGCTGACTCTATCGGCTGGCAGGGTATCTTCTGGATTTTATTTGGTTTTTCGGCATTCTTACTCATTTTATCACCTGTTTTCAAGGAGTCTTTACCTGCATCACGACGGGATCATGGTCGCTTTGGTGTGGCATTTAAGAATTATGTAGTGTTAGCAAAAAATAAACACTTCATTATTCACGTAATGCTTAAGGGTACGGCTCTTGGAGTATTGTTCGCCTATATTTCAGGTGCTCCATTTATAATACAGACCCATTTCGGATATACACAGTTGCAATTCGGTCTATTTATGGGAGTCAATGCTGTATTTGTAGCCGTAGGTGCAATGCTCGCATTGAAATTTAAGTATCTAAAACGTGCTGCTGTGGTGGCCGGGCGATGCTTGTCGGTAATTGCCATTGCAGAGATTTTATGTTACTATATTGTTGATAATTTCTGGGTATATGAGTTATTGAATCTACCTATGTTATTCTGTCTCGGAATGCTGTTTACGGTCGGAAATACACTCTCAATGAATGAAGGGAGAGAGTGTGCCGGAGATGCTTCAGCTTTTATAGGTGTGGTAGGTTATGTATTCGGTGCTGTAGTAAGTCCGCTGGTCGGAATAGGTGATGTGATGCATTCCACCGGTATAGCAATCGTGATACTCTCCGCATTAGTATTAATATTCTCTCATTTCAGCCGAGAACTACCCCCTGATCCCAACCAGCCCTAACGTTACAGCCCTCAACGTAATCTTATTTCAATTACCTATAATTTAAATAGTTCAATAACTCAATCACTAATCACTAATAACTAATACCTAAAAAAATGGAGATTTCTATAATTGAAGCATTGCCTTCAGATGCCCCATTAATCGCAGAGGGTGTGATGGCAGCGGTAGGTGATGAGATATGCAAAGAATTTGCTGGAGAAAATAAAACCCTTGCTGATGTAAATCATCTGTTTACAGAGTTGGCTATGAGGGAAGATAGCCAGTATAGTTGGCAAAACACCCGTATTGCCATTGATAGCAACGGCAACAGGTTGGGAATATGTGTGGCCTATCCCGGGAGTAAATTATATGAGTTAAGAAAGCAGTTTATAGATAAGGCCAACGAAATTTTAGATAAGAATATAAAAGAAGGAGATCTCCCCGATGAGACAGATGGCGAGGAATTCTATCTCGATTCACTTATGGTACTGCCCGGATATAGAGGTATGGGAATAGGGAAAAAATTAATTAAAGATGCATATAAGCGTGCCACATTGCAGGGGCTACCGCTCGGACTGCTTGTAGAACCCGAAAACCGGTCTGCGCGACGACTATACGACTCATTAGGTATGAAAGAAGCCGGTATGCGACCGTTTGCCGGTACCATGATGCATCATCTGATACTTAAGTAAATTAATACACCTGCACTTTGCCCCCGTCCAAATAATAGGCCCCCAACCTAAAGAAAGATTTATGCCGGGTAAGCATATTCCTATTTGTAGGAATCAAAAAAAATGCACAAGTTTCAACCCTGTGCATTTTATTTTATTGTGTTATAGTGTAATTAATTACTCTTCCATTTTAGAAAACTCATCTTTACCTACACCGCAAAGAGGGCATACGAAATCATCGGGAAGGTCTTCAAATGCTGTGCCGGGAGCAATACCGTTGTCAGGGTCACCTACTGCGGGATCATATACCCAGTCGCATACATCACATACATACTTATCCATAATTCAAAAATTTAAAAGGTTAATATATAATTTATAAATGGTCTTGATTTAAACAGTTTCTAAGAGTGGGTTTTAAGCCTTCACTTTTACCAGCATGATTTTAGAGTCTTTCTTAGCGAGAACCTGATGTTTTACACCCTCTCCTACAAGAATAAACTCACCGGTATTAATGTTCTTGACATGATCTACCACAGTGAAATCAATTTCACCTTCCAATACTGTAACCATAATCTCGGCAGGTGCCACATGCTCATCAAGGCGCTGACCGGCTTTCATAGTAATGAGTGCCACCCCTCCGTTTGAGTTACTGAAAATACTTTTAAACTGTACTTTCTCGTCACTATATTCAGTCTGTGCTTTAAGATCATGGACATCGCCAAATTTAAATTCTGTTTCCAACATAACTTTGAATGTTTTTTATATTCCCCCAAAAGAGAGAATACATAATAATTTTGTCTATTTGTATATTATCAACATCAAATCATGCTAATATGTTTGATTAATGTTAATAAATTACTGGTACTTTTTTACTATATTTGCCAATCTTAAGATGTTCTACTTAAACTCTCTAAAGATTACATGACTGTCATTAATATGTTAAAGACCTCTAATTTGCTTGGTTTCAAGTCTATCAGAAGATTATTACTATCAACTGCAATCTTGTGCAATGCGGTTAATTCATTTGGAGCGCTTACACACTCCGACTCGCTTATAAATTTAAAAGCGAATTCAACCAAAGTAATTTTTATCGATGGTAAACCGGAAGATAATGCCGTACGTCAGGACTACATAGACTCAGTACGCAGGGTAATAACCATATTTTATTATGATCAGTTCCGCCATTTTCAAGACCCTGATGCTCCATACTTTCTATTTATGAGTAAAGAGGCCGGATTGACTATGGGTATCGGCGGTAGCGTACGGATGAGAGGATACTACGACTGGCATGGGGCTATGCCGACTGCATCATTTGCACCCTATACTATCCCTATTCCAGCCAATCCTTTATCTCAAAGACATTTCGCGACAACACCCGCAGGCACCGGACTCTTTTTCCGAGTAATAGGTTATAATAAACTATTGAGAAATTATCAATTATATATCGAAACCGACTTTACCGGATACCAAAGTCGTGGATTAAAATTAAAGAAAGCATACGCCATGTTCAGAGATTTTACGGTAGGTTATGCAAGTTCCACATTTTCAGATCCGGCGGCTCAGCCTGTAGTCATAGATGCGGCCGGTAATAACAACAAATATTCTCATACCTCTGTATTAGTAAGATATATGCCTTGCATTAAAAAGAAATGGTATTTAGGGGTATCATTAGAAACTCCCGGAACTTCCGTAGATCAATCCGCCACAAACGTACAACCTATCTCAGAATGGTTACCTGATTTGGCTGCGCTTGTGCAATATCAGTGGGCTCAAGGTCAACATGTACGTCTCAGCGGAATAGTTCGTTCACTCCCCTATCGGGATATAAAGAACGGTAAAGATCATAATCCTTTCGGCTGGGGTCTGCATCTGAGTTCGGTAGCCAGACCTACACGCCAACTTACCACATACGCCAATGTAACCACAGGTCGCGGCATAGCCGGACTTGGAGGAGATCTACAATATGGCCACTATGATCTGCTCGTAAATCCGGACGACGCTACAAGATTCTACTCACCTTACATATTAGGTTGGTCATTAGGTCTGCAATACAACTTCAATCCCCAATTCTTTATATCACTCGCAGCAAGCCAGACGCATTTATATACAAAATCCGGCACTTCAGAAGATGAATACAAAAACGGTACATTCGCGTGTGCTACCGCATACTGGAACATACTTCCCCGCTTAAGTGTCGCCGCAGAACTCGACTACGGCCGACGCCAAAACGTGTCAAACATCTCTCGCAACGCCTGGCGAGCCAACCTGATGTGCGCCTTCTCCTTCTAAAATATTAGAAGAAAGGGTAAGATGAGTGATTCTATCTGGAAATGTTGTGATAACGGAGAAAGAAATTCTAACTGATAAGAATTTTGATATATATGAAAACTGTTAACATCTCTTTACCAGAAATATTTAATGAGATTCCTCTTGAAAAGCGGGAGGAATCTCGCCTTTCATTTGCAATATCTGATAGATTGTATGAACTGATGCGCGAGAAAGGGTTGAATAAAAAGCAGTTTGCTGAATCTCTTGGCAAACGTCCTAATGAAATAACACGATGGCTTAGTGGAGAGCATAATTTTACAATTGCTACTATTGCTATGATCTCCGTTTTCTTCGGAAAACCGATAATAACAGTAGAACCATCTTCTACTTAATTTTTTGATATTACTGTAATATCCTTGTAATTCACGTAGATTGGATAAACTCGTAGGTTTGGATTATTATTCTTTTCAGGCTGCCCTGAGAGAGGCCGAATATGGGATTGGGTGTTTTAAATGTGAAATTCATTGGAAGCATCCGGTGAGGCACGTATTGGTTACGATATAGCAGATGATCTTCGCAGGTCCGAAATGGGAAAATTTGATGATTTTTAATGGCTTCTTGATTTTATCAAAAAAGTCCCCAAAAATCAACCTAAAATTTTTCCCAAAATTTTCCCAAAATTTTCCCAAATTTTTCCCAAAACTATGCTTTTTTCCAAAAATTTTCCCAAAATTTTCCCAAAAATCGCTTCGTTTGGATTCGGATATTTGCGATTTATTTCTTGCTATTGCGTTATTGATTTTATGTGTAAAATGTTAAATTACAAATAATTACAAAACATAAATTGCTGAAAATGAGAGTGGGATGTCGCGAAACGCAACATCCCACTCGGATTCCACTATAAACTATATTAAGAGTTGATTATCAGTTTGATAATGTTTGAGTACCTATTTTTGCTGTTTGTGTAACCCAATTTTAAACGATGGTTGGTTTTTTATGATCCATTCCCTCCCCTACCTGTTACACCTGACTTTTTCAGGGCTATGCCTGTGACGTTTTCTTTTTGAAAATTTGGATTTGTGAAGTCATTGGTTGGAACGTAAAAAATTATTCAAAAAAATTTTTAATAGTCGTCGAAGGAAAAAAGTCGTTTCTTTTTTCCGTCTACGGAATAAAAAATATATGTCTTATATTTTTTACATCTACATCTACATCTACATCCTTATCTACATCTACATCTACATTAGGTTACGAGGTGGTTAATGTTTGGTTTCATTTTGGTTTTGGTTTGGTTTTAGTTTGGTTTTTTTAGAAGAATTTTAATCGTTTTTTTTATTGAAAAAAACAAGAAGTCGATTAATTTAATTTATGGTTTAAATATAATTTGATAATAGTAGTTTTTGGCTAAATGAATTGTAAAATTTAAGCGAACTATCCTCACGGACGGTTCGCTTTTGGTTTATGAGTAATCAATCCTTAATGACAATGAATTTGAGAACCGGCATGTCTAAAAGTAGATGAATTAGAAATGCCGGGTGCGTCAATTATCTTCTCCCTCGTCAGCTTCTCCGCAGAGTTCGCGCAACCGGTCCTCAATAGTAACGACTGAGGCGCGCATATCCATATCCACCTCAACGGCTTTCATCTTCGGAGTATGGAACTCAAGCAGGCGTAATTCAGCATTTACACGCTCGTTTGGCTGCATTGTAAGTATATCTACGTCAAAGTCTGACATGACGCGCGGAGTGCCGTCAGTGTTCGCCAAAACGATTGTAGAAAGAATCATACCCTCTTTGTCAGTGAAATCAATCCTGCGTGGGTTGCCGTCAAGATCAATCTGTGGCTTCGGCTCAAAGTATGAAAGGCTATGAGCACGAAGATACCCTTTCAATGGGTTTTCTTTGTTGGGCGTGCCTTTGGTGCGCCCTCCTGTTTTCTTGCCTTTTGCCATAACACAATACTTAAAAGTTTAGTGCAAAGATACCTCCGTAAATTAGCGACCAAATTATAACTTTTGAAAAATAGCAACCATGATAGGAAGTTTAATAGGCGCAGGATTGTCGGCTGTCGGGAGTATCTTCGGGGGTATTTCGGCAAGTAAAGCCATGAAGAAAGTAAAGAATAATTTGGAGGATCAAAAGCAGGCAAATCAAGATTGGTATGACCGCCGATACAACGAGGACGCCACACAGCGCGCAGATGCTCAACGTATCCTTACCAAGACCGAAGAGTCTATAAAGAACCGCAACCGCCAAGCCGCTGGAGCGCAGGCTGTCATGGGTGGTACTGAAGAGAGTGTTGCAGCCGCCAAAGCCGCTAACAATGAAGCACTCGCTGAGGCGACTTCGCGTATTGCCGTTAATGCCGAGGCGCGCAAAGACCAAATTGAGCAGACCTATCAGCAGAAAGACGCTCAAATCAACGATTCACTCAATAATCTTGAAATCAACAAAGCGCAGGCTATCAGTTCTGCCGTGCAAGGTGTTGCGCAGGCAGGTGCAGGGATGGCAGGCGCATTCTAATCCTTAACCCTCATGGCAGAAAAGAACAAAGAATACACTTTCGGACCACAGCCTTATCAATTCGGGCAGGAGGAGGTGTCTACCGCTCCCCCAGCTCCTCCTGCGCCCGAAGAGCCTACCGGCGTTGAAAACATCGGTTATGATAATGCGACTATGCAAGGCGCGCCCGACAACCCCAAGAATGCGCGTGAGGTCGTAGAGCGTGGTGTAGTCAATGTTGCAAATCCACCTAAGAGTGAGCCGCCTGCGGCCTCCACCGATGTTGAGCAGGTCATTCCTGCCGTTTCTCCCGAACAGCAGGAGTATAATGATGCTGTGGCGGGGACTGATCGCAAGATTGCGGCTTGGAGGAAATATTGGAAATCATTGCCTGAACCGGAGGATGATGAAACACGTGCCAAGCGCGAGAAATTGGAAAAATCCAAGAGGATCATTGGTGCTGTAAGCGATGGTTTGAGAGCGATGTCGAACTTGTGGTTTACTACGAAGTATGCCCCAAATATGTATGATCACGAGAATGAGAGTCTGTTGAAAGCAACAAACCAATGGATTGATAAAGCAAAAGCCGATCGGGAAAAGTTGCGTGACGAGCATTTGAGGTTTGCAATCGGTCTTGGTGATGCTGAGAATGAACGTGCCAAGACCCTGCGAGAACTGAAAGAGCAGCAGGAGAGGATGAAAATTGCTCGCAATAAAGCCGATCAGGATAATCAGCGCTTTAAGTGGGATGAGGCTATGCAGGGTTCCAAACAGAGTGAGCAGGAATTCAAAACCGATAAAGCCCAACATGAAGCGAATATTGCCAAAACACGGTCGGAATATGAGCCATTACAGCAAGAAGCCGACCTAATGAAAAAGGGTGCACAAACAAATGCTTCAAATGCATCGGCCGCCAACTCTTATGCTTCGGCGCAGGAGAAATGGAATAAAGGAGTAGTCTTTATGGGTAAGCGCTATAATGATTCTAATGCTTATAAAAAGGCTGTAACGAGGTATGCAAAAGATCTGGGCATACCATTGCAGAAAGATCAGGATAAAATAGGGAAAGATAGAGTCGGTAAACCGGCAATAGTTAAAGTGAAAGTAAACAGAAGTGTAGAGGACTTAGCCTCGGAAGTGGAGCGAAGAGTGGAGCAGAAAAATAGAGAGATGACTGCTCCGCACAAAAGGAAAAATAATAATAGTAAACCACCGACAAGAAGATAACAGGATATGGCAACCCAAAGTGATGATATTAAATGGCTATATGATAATCTGAAAGCCAAAGGATATAATATAGGAACTGAGCAAGAGTTTACACATTCTCTTGCTAATGAGGAGGACCGACAGTGGTACTATGAGAAAGGTAAAGGAATAGGGCTTGAATTGGGGAGTATGGATGATTTCAATACTCTTTTTGCCCCTCAAGCATCACCTGCAATCATGCCTACTGCCACCCCTCAACCTCAGCAGACCGAGTTATCGGCTCCGGTGAGTGCTAATACTGTCGCTAACCAACAAGTAGAGCAAGATCAGGTTCAATCTGCACAGGCACCGGCTCAATCTTCAGATGCTCCTCCTCAGGCGTTTGCATCGAATAGTGCCACTAATACTAATAATTACGTATCAGCACCTGAATCTCCCAAAGAGAGCGCGGAGTCTATTCAATTTGATATTGATATTGCAAAAGCAAAGCAGGCGGAGAAGAAATACAGAAAAGAGCAAAAAAAGGCGGCTGAAGAGTATGAGAATAACAATACTTGGCTTACTCTTAAAGGTGGCCGAAAGATTACTGTTGCCGATTACAATTTGGAAGCGGGAAAAGGAAACCTTTCGGAGACAGACGTAGAATATGATCCGAGAAAAGCGGTAAAAGAGGGCGCAGAATATACTGATGATGAGGGGAATAGTTTCCGCACAAGTGGTAGCAAAACGGTGAGTAATGAATTAAGTAATCTTAATAAAACAGACTCTATTAAAGCGACACCGCTTAGTGACCCGGCACGTTTCTCATTCTATGATCTCTCTGACCCATATAAACATAGACTAAATTCTGACGCGGTTTATGTACTTGATAATCCTGATGATGCTTATCGCGCTAAGGGTGGAGTAGCATACGCAGGTACGTCTATAGATCCGTTCAATCTGTCAGAGGTTGTGGTAAAAGGTGAGCGAAAGTTTGATACATCTACCTATGAGGGAGCCATCTTGGAGGAGGCGCGTAAACGGATACGCGCTGAAAAGGAGAAGTACCCATCTACTGCTGAAAGTGAGGAATACTATGAGGCTGACTTCTGGAATAAGGTTGAAGAGGTAGAACGTGAATATCGTGAAACCGAACTTCAACGTCAGATTGAGAGTCATAAAAGGGATATTCTTGTTGCCGCAAGGAATCTCTCTCTTCCAGAAGAATATAGGAAAAAGACAGGATTGCAAAAGATTGATGAAAATATTGATCTTGACAATTTCGAGGAACTTACCAACAATCCTTACTTCCAACATCTATTGGAGTCAGATCCCGATCTGAAAGCCATGTGGACATCTCTGGGTCAGTTAGAGAAAGCACAAAGTCATATTAACAGCGTAAAGCAAGATAAAGATGCGTCTGCCGGGGAGAGATTTTTCCGCGGCATGGGGGGCGCATTGAAGGAAACTGTAACAAATTTCTTGGGTATCCCCGAGTATATTGATTACAAGACCGGAATCGGTCCGATTCTGAATAAAGCCAAAGATGGCGGGAGATTGACTGAGGAAGAGCAGGATGCCGTCAGTTCATGGGTATTTAATCAGATGACCGCACAGGAGTATCAGTATTCACACGAGCATAATGTAGGTGAATTTACCGGAGCGATGGCTGAGATGATGATTGAGTTTGGACTTAATCCGGCATCGGGATTGACACGTTCGGTGATTGCGAATGCATGCAAGCGTGCGGGCGTAACCGGTTTTCGTGCTTTATTGAGAACTTCTCCAAATCTTTTGTCTAAGTTAAAGATTTTGGGAAAGGCAGGTGGCGCACTTTTGGGGGAAGCCGCAACATTATCGGCCACTACACAGTTGGCTAAGAACCTTAATGAGGCAGAACGCCGGCAAGTCTCTCTTACTGAGGATAACAATGGAAATGTGATAGTTGACAAGGGTGAGTCGGCAGGTCAGGCATACGGCAAGACATTTACAAACAGTGTGCTTTCCGATATGCTGTTCTTGACCCATACAGGCTTTGGAGGTCGACTACTCGAAAAGGTGCCAAAGGTTAAAGAGGCACTTACAACTGCTGTAAAGAATAATCCGTTTAATGACCCCATTGATGCATTGGTTAAGATCAAGGGTGCAGAGGCAATTAAACTTATCACCGGAGAAATTGGAGGAGCATCCGAGATGGATCCCACTCTTAAAGATTTTCTTGACCCTGAGAAGAATCTTGAGTTGGTGGTTGGAATATTGGCTGCTGAGTATTGTACCGGTGGTGCGGTAAGACAGGTGAATCGCGGTGTAAGACGTGGTAAACTTAATTTGTATCTTAAAGTTGCGGAGGAAGAACGTAATCAGAAGATAGCCAATTATGATGAATTATTTGACAGTAATGTAGATACACGCGACTTATGGAGTAATATTGTCAACACTCTTAATGAGGGTAGTAATGATGAGGTAATAAAGACTGCACAAAATCTGGCGTGGGCAATACGGAACGAAGATAAGTTTGGTGCATCGGCAAATGATCCTCTGGTTAATGCTGCAAGAGGTCTGAATGAATTTCAGCGTGCGGCATTATTTGACGTAATCCGGGCAGATATGGGGAGGCGTGGTCTTAGAGATCGTATTGATGTAGAGTATTACGGTAAGACTTTTTACGATTCCCAAAATGGAGCGGAGGCGGGTGCAGAGGTTGAGCCGGCACAGGTTATTACAGATCCGGAGCATCTTTTCAGTCCGTTTGCGAAATCGGAGCGTGATGTGGTTGAAGAGTATGTGCAATCAGAGAGAAGTGGTGCAACTGAATCATATACGCAAGAGGATGCTACCCCATCGCAAGCGGATAATGCGCTGACGGAAGAGGGGGGAAGTGATATTGTGGAACGTATGCATGAAGCGGAGGAGATATTTGAAGATGCCTTCGGGGCTGAGGCAGAGTATTACCGCTTTCATCTCAATGATAATCCCCGGGAACTTCTCAACGATCCTGAACTCACGGAGGATCAGCGTGAGGCTGTACGCCATTATATTCAGGTGAATGAAGAACTTACTAAGGCGTTGAATGCCGAAAGTGTTCCCAATATTGCTGAAAATGCTACGGAAAATCGTGAATTAGTCACGGAAAGTGTTCCCAATTCCGTAAATCCTGTAGAAAACGTACAGCAGACAGCACTCTCGCGTATCCCCGTTGATGAGGAAACGCAGGAGCCGCGCTTCACTGCAGTTGACCCGGAAACAGCATGGGATGGACTTGTTGAGGCCATGGATGGCGAGACTAACGCGCTACCCATCGCACAACAGATGATTGAGGATGCCAACAAGAAATTTGAGGCACTCAACAAGAAGCCGCCGACACCTGCCAAGCCTAAACTCGCAGGCAAAGCCGGTCCGATGGCCATGCGAGCCGAACAGAAGCGCGTGAAAGAGGCTAACGCTAAGGCGCAGACCGAGTATCAACAGGCACTCGCTGACGCGCAGGCAGAGGCGCAAGCGTGGAGTAACATCCTCAGCGTCTATACCAACCGCACTGCCGAATTGCGCCGTCAGCAAGAAGAGGCACGCCGTCAGCGAGACGCAGAAGCGCATGATGCAGCCGTAGCACAATTTGAAGAGCAACAGCGCATCAAGGCCGAAAAGCAAGCCGAGCAGGAACGTGTCGGTGTTCATGCTGTCAATCCCAAAATCAAAGAGAAATGGGATACTGCCAACAAGATTGAGGGCAACCCCGATGCAATCACACTGCCGGACGGCTCTTCTATCCGTGGTCGCTATGTCCTTACTGAAGCAGGAGCCGCCTCTGCAAGCCACGATGTCAATAACGCATACGAGCCGACCGAGGGTTTCCCGATTGATGAGAACGGACAGAGCGTGAATGACCGCGACTATCTCCGCGACAAGGATGCACAGCGTATTGTTGAGCAAATGGCAGATGCATACGATAACCGCGCATTGCAGACTCCAGTAATAGTCAGCCAAGACGGAGTTGTGTTGTCGGGTAACAACCGCACGATGTCGGGAGACCTCGCCGCACGGCAAGGCACTGACAAGGCTTATGTTGATTACCTCCGCGAGTTCGGTCAGAAATACGGCTTTACCTCGGAGCAAGTTGCAGGAATGAATAATCCGCGCCTTGTTTTTGTGCCGGATGAGGCACTCCCCTATGATGCAACTACATTCTCTCGCTTCAATGCGCAAGAAATGAAATCGCAGTCCAAGCCCGAAGCCGCCGTAAAACTCGGCAAGATTGTACCCGACAATGTATTCAACAACATTGTCAACGACATTAACCGTTATGACCGCCTCGCTGATTATTATGCCGATGAGAAAGCGGTGGCGCACGCACTGGGCGCACTTATGCAGACAGGTGTAATCAATGACAAGCAAATGCCCGAAATGCGGACTGGCACGGCCTTATCGGCCGCAGGAAAGGAATTGATTGAAAATACACTCATCGGTAAGGTGTTCCAAACCTCGCCCGATGCAGTGCGTCAGATTATATCCATGCCGACACTGCGCCAATCCATAGTAATGGGATTGAACGAGATTGCCAACAACCGAACACTCGCTCGTAACGGATACGATGTAAGCGAAGAACTCTCAAGAGCGGTTGACCTCGTTACCCGTGCCAAAACTGCAATGCCAGATGTTTACACAGAGGGGATGCCAGTGTCTCCTTTCGGACGTATGCAGGGATTATTTGATGATGAGTATGGAGACAGCCGGGTAACCGATGCTACAACTCTTCTGCTTGCCGACCTGCTTAACAGCGGTAAGCCAAGCGACCTGCGCAAGGTGCTTGCTACATACAATAACGAGGCTTCCCAGTCAGCAAGCGGTCAGATGGATTTGTTTACAGGGAAGATAGCGACAAAAGAAGAAATACTGACAAACGTAAATTCAAATTTTAATAATGGAACTGCAAAAGAGAAACAGCAACTTGTCGATGCAGCCATCGCAGCAAGGAAGCAGCGTGCCGCCGGGTTACAAGAGCGTGGAGGAAGCGAGGGAGTGGAACAAGTTGAATATGCTGGCGAACGCAGTGAAGCGAGTGCGAGCGGAGGAAGAATTGCCGGAAATGCCGGAGGAGATAGCCAACGCGCCGGTGATTTGGCGGAGGCCGAAGAAGATTTGACATATCTGCTCTCTGATGAAGTAGACGAAAATGGAAGGCAGTTCGTCCTAACTTCAAATGGAGAACTTGAATTTGGTTCAATCCATGATATTGATGGATTGGAAAGTGCGCCCATACTTTTAAGCGAGGGTCTTATCACCAACAAAGCAACAAAGGATGGATACGGACTGGTCCATATAGAGGCGAGACATGGCGAACAAATCAGAGGACTCGGTTATAAATCTGTGCTTGAGTTTATTGAGACTGTCGCGAGCAATTATAATACTATCCGAAAAGGCATAGTGCGAGAT
This sequence comes from uncultured Porphyromonadaceae bacterium, assembly GCA_947175665.1. Taxonomy (GTDB): domain Bacteria; phylum Bacteroidota; class Bacteroidia; order Bacteroidales; family Muribaculaceae; genus Lepagella. The sequence continues at coordinate 48,119 of CAMWNR010000001.1, read as the reverse complement.
GGTAAACAGACCTACATGCTCCAACTGACGGATTCGCACAACAACACACTTATGGTAGAACTCGCCAATGACGGATCCTACTATACAATAAATACCGCAGGAGCATTTAAAATGTCCTACGGTAGAAATAGAGAGATTGTGTATGACCGCCATACTACGCCCAAGCAACCTGCCGAAGTTGCTGAAGAATCGCCTGAATCAGAACAAAACGGCACACATGATTCAGCCAGCATGCACTCTTCTACACAAGTTTCTAATGACAAAGATAATGCTTTGTCGGGGAATAAACAAGGGAATGGAGCGGAAAGTTCGCTTAGCGAGCGGATTGCTGAGGCGGAGAAAGATGTCAACCTCTCCCCTACTGAGGCTCAGAAGCGAGCAGGAAATTATAAGAAGGGGCATGTACAGGTCGGGAGTTTTGATATTACGATTGAGAACCCTGCCGGAAGCACACGCAAAGGCGTTGATGCAAATGGTAAGGCGTGGAGTACCACCATGGCCAACTCCTACGGTTACATCAAAGGCACTCAGAGTGCTGATGGAGATCCGCTTGATGTATTTATTTCTTCGGATATTGACGGCTGGAACGGGCGAAAGGTATTTGTTGTAGACCAATTCAACCCTGACGGTACATTTGATGAGCATAAGGTGATGCTCGGCTTTAATGATAAGGATGAGGCGTTTGATGCCTATCTTTCCAATTATGAGGATGGATGGGAGAAAGGGCGCCGGCTTGAAATTACCGAGAGCAATGTAGAGGATTTCGAGAAGTGGACAGGGTCGGCAAAGCGTAAGATTAAGCCATTCTCGGAGTATGCCGGTTTGAAAACTGTTTGCCCCGTATGTGGCAAGGCAGGCATACCTAACTATCATAGCCATGATGTTGTCTGCCCTCAGTGCAACAGCGACCTTTCGGTATTTAGGCAGATAGACCAACTTCCCGATAACCAATCTCCCGAAGTGTTGGCCAACATAGAGAAGATGGAGCGTGAGATTTTAGGCAAGTCGGACAAACACGACACAGCCGAAGCCTTCACCATCACTCCTACCAAATATGAGGGCAAGCACAAGACAAGCGATGTATGGCTTGTCAAGTTTAACCGCGAACTGACGGTAGAGGAAAAGGCCGCATTAAACACCTTTGTGCGAGGTCAACTCACCGAGGGGAAGAAAACCTCACGCGGTTGGTTTGACCGCAAGCAGGGCGGTTATATGATGAGAAGCGAGGAAGCCGCACGCAAACTCGGCGAAATGATAGGCAACGATGAAGCCGTAGCGGATGCACAGCCGTTGAGCCGTGAGGATATTAAGCATGCGGTTAAATCTGTCGAGAAGACTGCGCCTAAGCCTGCCAACAGAGTCACTGTTGAGGATATAACCGGGGTTAAAGACACCGGCCTTGAACAAAAAGAGACTGCTGTACCGAACTCAGACCAGAAGCCTGCGACCACCTCAGAGGATAAGCCTGCGTCCAAAGGTAAGTTCAAGGTGACTGACGAAATGAAAGCGCAGGAGGCCGAGTTGCGCGAACTGTTGGGCATCGGAGATGACGAGGGAAGCACCGACACCTATTTCCGTGACCCGGATGAACTCACGCATGCGCAGAAGCGAAAGGTGTTCTCTCTCGGTGTAGACTATGCTTTCAACTTCCTTGACAACGGCATCACCTCGTTCCCCGACTTTGCCAAGGGCGTTGTGGGGCGCCTCGGCTCAAAGGTCAAGCCGTTCATCAAATCATGGTATGAGGGCGCAAAGCGTGTCCCCGGATATGGTGGAGAGGGATACACGGAAACTGCTGAGGTTGATCGCTTCGACATTGAGAATTTCGACAAGCCATCACCGGACGCTATCCGCGATGCCGCAATGCGTGTGGCAGAGCGCAAAGCGAGAAAAGCCGCAGAGCAGGCAGAGAAAGAACTGATTACAGAACGAAATGAGAAACGGAAAAAAGATGATAAACAGAGAGAAGCAGATACAGAGGCTATTGGAGAAAAAGCAGACACTATTGCAGGCAAAGCAGAAAGTCTCGCAGAAACTTCAGAAGATGAAAGGGAACTCAACCAAGTCTCAGACGAAATAGACGATACCATAGATCAGATCAACGACCAACTTGCCCTACTCGGCTACTATGAGGCAGACCTTGACTCGCCGGAGCATGAGGTGTATGGACTTCGGAGGAGCGCGGAGAAGAAGGCGGTGAAGGATGCTGTGAAACTTGCAAAACAGTTGGTCGATGACCTCGGCATAGAGATAGACAAAGTAGCAGGCAAGACCACGGAGCAGATGCAGAAGAGCCGTGGCAAGAACGACACGGCAGTGAGAGCCAATATCACACAGGTAGGTGGAGACATCACAGTGGACCTGCCATATCCCGATGGGCGCAATCTGCATATCAGCATAGGACTCTCCCCCACTCACGAGCGTGGAGTCGAGCCAAACCGAAGAGGAGGCGCATGGGAGGGAGACAACTACGAGGTTGACCGTATCATGTTCCGCTTCGGGGACAGTCACAACCATTTCCTCCCTACTGATGTGACCTATGGCAAGATGCTTGGTGAAATTCAGAGAGCCGCAAAATGGGGACAGCCTAAGAAGCATGAAGTACCCAAGACTGAAAAAGCGTGGCCGGACGCAAAAGATACCGAAGCGGTCAGTAAGTGGCTGGATGAAAACTCCGAAGCCATTTGGAAAGGCGTTGATGCTATCATGGTGGATGCAAGCCAAGATGAAAATCTTCTGAACACATATCACGCTGATAATCCGGCGGACGTGAGAGAACTGGTTATCGGTGAGTACATTGATAAGTGGATTTCAGAGCGTATGACTGAAATGATGAACGAGCATCCTGCTACTGTAAAGGCGTGGTTTGATTACGGACAGCGCGGTCTTATCGCAGACGTAGTGGATGAGCGTATGGCGAAAGTTGTAGCCGAGGAAGCCGCAAAAGCCAAGGCCGAAGAAACTCATAACGGATACAGGCGTGGTGATGAAGTGTTATGGGACCGTAACGGCACCGGCAAGTGGGAGAAGCAAGTTATCAAAGATTTTGATGAGTATGGTAATCCCATATTGGATAGTTTCGGCACTAACTGGATTTCTGAAGTTGGCGACTGGGAGCGCATAAAGCCTGCTGACGGAATTTTCGGAGAGGCAAAGCGCGTTGCGACCGAGGCTCATGCGGAAAGAGCCAAACAACGCAGGGTGGATAATCAGGGGAACCCTGTTGATGGTAACGGAAAACTGATTTTGGAAGAGGTAAAGTCAGTTGGAGAGATTACTGATGAGGATTTCATGAATCCGGCAAGGAATGTGGCTTTGCCGAAATTGCCGGATGTAGTTTCCACTGCAATAGGAGCAGAAGGTCGTCTGGCCATAATTAAGAAGAATATCTTTGAGAAGAATAGAGACACTCACAAGGATTTAACAGCCGATGATAGCCGTAGAATTCTTAATGAGGTGCTTTATAATCCACATCTTTATGGACAGAATCAGAAAAAGGGACGCCCGTATAACTGGATTCTCGTACATTTGGCTGATAAGAATTCATCTGTTATTTTAGAGGTCAATCCCACAAAAGATTACCTTGAGATAGTGAATTGGCATTATCTAAATGGGCGACAATTGGAACAAAAAAAGAGACAAGCCGAGCGAGAGGGTGGCCGTATCCTCACATTGTCAGAGAACAATGTAGTTGGCGATACTTCGCAGGGTTTGTCTTCTGGAGGCAAAGTTACAAAGAAAGATTCTAAGAAGCAAATAAAACCCGAACAGCAGGTCGGTGACCTTTTCAGCGGCCTGTTTGATGAACCTATAAGCGATGAAAAGAAAACTGACGTACAACCTCGCTCCGGCACTGCCGAGCGAGAAAGAGGACACGAACCTCAACCGAATGAACCGTTGGGAGAGAGCCAGCGGAATGAAGTTAAGCCAACTGACGGAGGAGGAATGGTTGGACGTGATAACAACAATCCTCAGTCTAACGCCACAAGAGGCACAGGAGTATCTGAACAGTCTAAAAAGCAGTTAGAACCCCTACCCGAAGCCGAGCGCAAGAATGTCCGCAACAACCATGCGGAGCGTGGTGTGGACTATGCACCCAAAGGTGAAGATGCACGTATCAAGGCTAACATTGAAGCAATTGAACTTGCCAAGCGACTACTTGATGCCGGAGAAACCGCTACACCCGAACAAATGGTGATACTCCGCAAATTCAGCGGTTGGGGAGGTCTTGGTAAGGCTTTCAATGATAACGGCTACAATCCCACATCCAAGCGTCTGCGTGAGTTGTTAGGCGAAGACGGCTATAACGATGCAGTGATGAGCCGTAACAGCGCATATTATACACCTGCTCCTGTCATTAATGCTTTGTGGGATGTTGCGAGGGCATTGGGCTTCAAGGGCGGCAACGTGCTTGAGGGGTCAGCAGGTATCGGCAACATTCTCGGACTTATGCCTATCGACATCAGCGACCGCAGTAATATTCATGCGATTGAGATTGATAGCACGACAGGAGGCATCCTTTCTCTGCTCTATCCCGATGCAAAGGTTGACATACAAGGGTTTGAGAGGACAAAAGTCCGTAACAACAGCGTTGACCTTGCTATTACCAATGTTCCTTTCGTAACCGGCTTGCACGTTATGGATGATACCGGGGATAAAGATATCTCCAAGAAATTCCGCAACATTCATGATTTCTGCATCGCCAAGAATATCCGCAAACTCCGTGAGGGAGGTCTCGGGATCTTTATCACATCAAGCGGTACAATGGATAATTCCAAAGAACTGCGCTGTTGGATAACCAACGAGGGTAATGCCGATGTGATTGGTGCTTTCCGTATGCACAACAAAACATTCGGAGGAACCGGGGCAACCTCGGACATTATCGTTGTGCGCAAGCGCGTCAATGGTAAGCCGTCTGCGAATGCCATAGACGTTGCAGACGTGATAGGTGTTCGTGTAGTTGACTACGACACCGGGGAGACCCGTAACGTCAAAGGGCAGAAAATACCAATTATTAAGCCGTACAGCATGACCTACAACAAGTATTTTGCCGAGCACCCGGAGAATATGGCAGGAGAAATGCTGTTTAACTTTGAACGTGGCGAGACACGTTTCCCTACCAGTCGCGCATTGTTCCCATCCGCCAACAAACCGCAGGAGCAGATGTTGAGCGAATGGGCAGCCCGCTTTGCCGACATGAAAGAGGAAGCACCATCTACGAGTGTTGAGGAAGAGGTTACGCGCATCAATGAGAAACTCGGCGAGGGTGTAAAGGAAGGTAGCATGGTACTAAATTCGCAAGGGGAACTCTGTATGGCTCGTATGGGCGAAGCCGTTGCTATAATGTCACCTCAGGCTGCAAAAGGGAAACCTCAGAGGACCGATAATGAGCGATTGCGGATGTTTCAGGATAAAAAGGTCAAGGGTCATACAAAGGCACAGTGCTTTGAGGATTACACTGCCATAAAGAAAGCGTTGTCAGATGTGTTGGAATATCAATCAACCAAAGAGGATAACGCAGGACTGGAGCCGCTGTTGAAAGAATTGAACCGCGCGTTTGACACATTCACAAAGAAATATGGCAACCTCCACAAGAACCCTGCTATATCTTTCCTCCGCAATGATGTTGACTTTTCAAGCATCATGGCTCTTGAAACCTATTCAGAGCGTGGTGATAAGAAAGGCAACAAGGTTGTCAAGGTGGGCAAAACTGATATATTCAACCGCCGTGTGATTGAGACCGAGAAAGAACCACACCCTACTACTATCAAAGACGGCATTCTGGCAAGTCTTTATAAGAGCGGAGGTATTGATGTAGATTATATCAGTGATGCCCTCGGCAAATCTGCCGAAGAGGTCAAGCAGGAGATTGTGAAGAGTGGTCTCGGCTATGAGAACCCCTCAACAGGAGCGATGGAGGTCTCGTACCGCTATCTTTCGGGCAATGTTCGTGACAAACTCCATATTGCGCAGGAGAACAATGAGGACGGTAGATATGATGCAAATATCGCGGCTCTTGAAAAGGTAATCCCTATGACAATTCCGGCACACCTCATTGAGTTTGCCCTCGGCTCTTCATGGATTGAGCCTAAACTCTACGAAGATTTTGTCTATGACAAAACAGGTATCCGTGTGAAACTGACAAATGTAGGTGGCACATGGTTTATGAAAACTCCGTGGAGTACGTTCAACGAGAAGAACCGCGCTATGGCTGTATCGAGTAAGATGTGCGATAAAACCATTATGGGGCATGAACTGATTGAGGCGGCCATAACCAACAAGCAGATAACCGTCAGCAAGCAGGTTAAAAACTGGGACGGCACAACCGAGACCATTACCGATAAGGCGGCCACCGCAGAGTGCAGTACCAAGATTGATGAAATACGCTCAGAGTTCAAGGACTGGGCGCGTGAGCGTATGCACGCAGACGCAGAAATGTCGGCACGTATCGAGGAAACTTATAATGAGCAGTTCAACAACTATGTTCCGATGTCGATTCCGGATGAATTTGTTCCGCAACATTTCGGAGGCCAAGTAACAGAATTGCACGGCAAGCCGTTTGCCCTGCGTCCGCATCAAGGGAGAGCGGTAGTGAGAGGCACAACCGAACCTATCCTGCTTGCGCATGAGGTCGGAACCGGCAAGACCTATACCCTTATCACTACTGCAATGGAAATGCGTCGTCTCGGTACTGCGCGAAAGCCTATGATTGTTGTGCAGAACGCAACAGTCGGTCAGTTTGTAGAGAGTGCAATGGAGATATACCCCAATGCAAAGGTGCTGACTATTGAGGAAGCAGACCGTACAGCCGAGGGTCGCAAGAATTTCTATGCGAAAATCAAGTATAACGACTGGGATATGATAGTTGTACCCCAGTCAGTATTTGAACGTATCCCCGATAGCCCGGAGCGTGAGATGGCATATACACAGGACATCATCGAGGAAAAGATGAAAGTTCTTGAAGCCATGCGCGAAGCCGATGATGACGGACGCAGTATGATTGTTCGCCAGGCCAAAAAAGAACTTGAGGAACAGCGTGACCGCCTTGCAGAACTTACCGAAGCCATAGAGGGGAAGAAGAAAAAGCGCGATGAAAAGAAAGAGGCAACCACACGTCAGAACGCCGAAGTCCGCGCTATGGAGATGCTTGACCGCGAGGTGGACGATGTTGAGAACTTTGATGATATGGGCATCGATGCAATCCTTGTAGATGAGGCTCACGAATACAAGCACCTCGGCTTTGCCACCGCCATGCAACGCGGAGTAAAGGGTGTTGACCCCTCATTCAGCAAGAAGTCGCAGGGTGTGTATCTCAAAACGCAGGCAGTAATGGAACGCAACCACGGACGTAACGTAGTGTTTGCGACAGGTACACCTATCTCCAACACAGCCGCCGAGATTTGGACGTTCATGCGCTACCTTATGCCGGCCGACCAAATGAAAGCCTACGATATCTTCTACTTTGATGACTTTGTGCGCAACTTCGGCAACCTCGCTCAAATGGTTGAGTTCAAGACCAACGGCAAATTTGCAGAGGTGAGTCGCTTCGCCGGATATGTGAATCTACCCGAACTTGTGAGGATATGGAGCGGTGTCGCAGATACCGTCCTCACAAGTGAGGCAGGCGGAGTGAGCGACAAAATTCCTGAAATGGAGGGAGGCAAGCCTACCGACATTTATCTTCCTCAGACACGCGCCCTGCGCAGTGTGATGAAGTATGTGAAAGCCGAAATGGAGCGATATGAAAATATGACAGGTAAGGAAAAGAAAGAGAACTCCCATATTCCCCTTACGATGTATGGTATTGCAAAAGCGGCCGCCGTTGATGCACGCCTTGTCATTTCAGATGCAGAGGATGATCCCAACAGCAAAACCAATGCGACAGTGCGCGAGATTCTACGTTCCCTTAAAGAGAGTGCCAAGTATAAAGGTACCCTCGCGATATTCTCCGACAATTACCAAAACAAGAGAAGCGGTTTTAATCTCTACGAGGAAATCCGTAACAAACTCATCGCCGAGGGTGTTCCTGCCGAGCAGATTGTTGTGATCAAATCGGGTATGACAGTCAAGAAGAAACTTGACATCTTTGACAAGGTCAATGCCGGAGAAATCCGTGTTATCCTCGGCTCAACATTTACCCTCGGTACCGGCGTAAACATCCAAGAACGCCTGCATACCCTCATCCATGTGGACGCACCTAACCGCCCGATGGACTACACACAGCGCAACGGACGTGCCATGCGACAGGGCAACCTGCATAAAGACATGGGTATTCCGGTGCGTATCATCCGTTTCGGTGTGGAGGATAGTCTTGACGTAACCGCTTATCAGAGGCTCAAAACCAAGGGCGCAATCGCGGACTCCATTATGAACGGTTCAAAGATGATGCAAAACTCAATGGAGAACCGCGTGCTTGAAGAGGAAGAGGACACGTTCGGAGATATGACCGCCCAACTTTCGGGCAGTGAGTATGCCATACTGAAGAACCAAGCCGAGCGCGAGGTTCGCAACCTTACCGCCAAGCAGAAAGGTCATGACATCGACCAAATCTATGTCCATAACCAGTTGCCAAAGGTTGAGGGGTTCATCAAAGGCGCGCAACGCCGAATTGAGATTGAGACCAAGAACCTTGAAATCATCGGCAAACATTTTCCCGACGGCACTCTAAAGAAGATAACCATCGGCAAACTCTCGTTTGACAGCGTAGAGGGTATGGAGGATTTCTTCAAGGAGCAGAATGCCAAGATGAATGAAGCAGCCGAGACTATCCGTGAGGGTGCAGAGAACTGGACGAGCCGACTTACTATTAATATAGACGGCTTGCCGTTTGAGGTTACAACCACGGTTACGCGTGAGGTTGACAAGATCGGTCAAGGAACTCTATCATTTGAGCCGGAGCGTAAGGTAACCTATTCCTGCGAGGCTCTCGGCATTAAGGATAGGACTGTTAAAGGAAACCGCATAAAGAATGTTATGCAGGAAATAGCAGAAAGGATAGTAACCGGTGCTGAAAGCCGAGAATTGCTATCCCGCGGTAAGAACCAACTGGCGCACTACTCCGAAGATTACCGCCAACTCCAAGCGCGTAACGGCAAGGAGTTTGAGCATAAACAGCAACTCGCAGAGGCAAAGGAGAGACTTGCCAAATATGAGGAGTTGATGAAAAAAGAACTGGAAGAGAAGGAAGCCAAGTATGCAGAAATGGACAAAGCCGTTGATGCCGCAACTGATGTTACTTTTGATGATGACGACGAGGAGACTGAGAAATCCATGCTTCGTGACAGCGAGGATATGACCGATGGAGAGCGACTGCTTGCCATCCGCGCTCTTGAGCCTATAGAGGTTAAGCGGAATGAATTGAGCAAAGCCGAACTGTTTGCGGAGTACCGGGGATTACCCGATGTCGAAAAAGACGGGGATATAGTACAATTCCTCAGGACAGCATTCGGGAAGAACTATAAAGAGGGGGGATTGTTTGCACAGGTAGTACCACAACTTGACAATCTGCTTGAGACATCAGTACTTGCATATTCCGAGAAAGATTCACTTGGAGGTACGCAAAGACCAGACGGTACGGAACATAAGCCACACCCTAATGTAATACGATTTGACAACTATGTCAATAAGGCACTTGTCGGCGGAAAGGAATACTATGTGCGAATGACAGTTCAGAAGACGTGGGACAATACAACAGGGCTGCATTCATGTTTTGTGTCGAATGTGGATGTATATGAAAAAACCGCCAAGGAAGGAACGGATTCTGCAATCTTACGCAGGCCGAACGACTTCTATGACGGCATTGTGGATGCAAAGTTACAACAATTTTTTGAACGTGCAAGTTCGGAATTGCAGAAAAAGGAGATGGAGGAGCGTGTTAATGAAATGTCGGAGCGACTGAACACACCCGTGCGGATCCTGCGCACCCCGGAGGAGATCAAGGTTTACGCGCGAAACTCGCGTGAAGCCAACGCTAAGGGGATCACCCGCATCAACGGCAACCGCGCTACCGAGATTGCTATTCTACTACCGAACAATGCCGACCTCGCCGATGTTGAGAACACATTCCTGCATGAGGGGATGGGTCATGATGGCCTGCGCCTGCTGTTCCCGACAAAGGAATTGCTCGACAATGCTCTTGACGAACTCTATAGCGTCTCCACGGATGCAATCAAGGCCGACATTGAGGCACGCGCCAAGCGGATGTATGATGCAGAGGTAGACCGCATCTTCCGCGAGAAGCAGGCGGCCCACGAAAATGTGGCCGATGCCAACGCCAATTACCATACCGACATGGCCAAGGCACACTTGGAGGCCAACGCCAAGCGCGAGCAGATGAAGCGCGATGCCACTGAGGAGTACGGTGCCAACGTGGCAGGTAAGGTCGGTGAGAAAGGGTTTGAGAAGATGACCGCCGAGGAGCAGACATTTTGGGGCAAACTGAAAGGCTTGCTTCAGCAGGCGTTTGATAACCTCTTGCGCGGTCTGAAAATCCCGAAGATGCGCAAGTGGACTGACAAGCAATGGGCATACATTTATCACAAGGCATACAAGATGAAAAAAGCCAATGGCAGGATGAGCGTGATTGATGAGGCCGAGGACATCACCATGCGTCGTAATACAGGCTATGATGATGCGATGCTTAGTGAATCCGCTAAGGCAGAAGAAGCGAACTATCGTTTCAATAGGCAACTGAACCACTATATGAATGGTAATATGACAACGCAAGAATATATAGAAGTCGGGAAACCACTCGGCATTATGAAGATGTTCTTGTCAGATATGCCAATAGTAGTTCGCCAAAGAGTCTTGCGCAAAGCGAGTGAGACAAAACACAATATAGAATTGTCACAACTCCAAAACCTTCCAACGATGCTTTCAGAACCTATCTTTGTATTCCAGCGAGATGCAAAAACTCTCGGGGTGCTGACCGAACTTATAGACCGTGATGGGAAAAACGTGTGTGTCGCCATAGAACTTAACCGCTCAATCCAGTCCGGTGCAAGGATTTTGGAAGTTAATGACATTCGTTCCATACATGGTCGGGACGCAGCCAACATTGTGTTGCCTATAGTACATAACAATACGCTGAGGTATGCAGACAAAGAAAAAGGTCTCGCATGGCTCTCCTCAGCGTCATCTAATTATCAGCAGGAAATAGCCTCACAAGACCTTGATTTTGCAACAAAGGTAATAAAAACTTTTGAGAATCCGAAATATGATGGTGATGAAGAGGTAAGATTCCGTGACGGTGCTGACTATGTGGAACGAGTGCCTGTGATGGCACGTGCCATGTATGAGAAGCAGTTACAGTCAAGTATGTACCAGTTTACCGAGGCCATGCAGGATTCCATGCGTGGACTTATGGAATTTTACAAAGCCGTGGAGAGCCAAGGTGCGAAACGCGTCATTGAAGATGTGGCAAGTTTTGAGAACGCATACATTGCAGAGAACCTCATGAGTAGTAAGAGCCATGCTGAAATGGAAGAGTATGAGCATCGCATTATGCGCCCTCTACTTGATATAGCGGCCCGGATGTCTGAGAACAAAAGAGGCCGGCAGGAACTTTTAGACTATATGATGGCCAAGCATGGATTGGAGCGTAATGCCTATATGCGTAATGAAGCCATTGCCAATGGAGAAGAGTCTGAGCGCGACTTTGCCGGACTATGCGGTCTGACAGGAGAGCAGGATTGGCAGGACGCAGAAACCGCGGCTCAGCAGATTGTGGATGACTATGAGGCGGCACATTCAGCAGATATAACGGAATTTTGGAGTGCTGTAAACAAGGCTACCAAGACCTCCTTGAAGAAGGTCTATGACTGCGGTCTGCTGAGCAAGGAACAGTACGAAAAAATCCGTGACATGTATGACTATTACATTCCGTTGCGAGGTTTTGATGAAAAGACAAGCGATGATGTATACGGTTATCTGACAACTAAAGGCGGGGCATTCAGTAGGCCTATCAAGAAAGCGGAAGGCCGTAAATCAAAAGCGGATGACCCACTGGCCACGATTGCATATATGGCGCAGAACAGCATTATACAAGGCAACCGCAACGTCATGAAGCAGAAGTTCCTCACATATGTTCAGAATCATCCGAGCGACCTTGCAAGTGTTAACAGGCTGTGGCTTGTCCATGATGAAACTAAGGATATATGGAAGCCGACTTTTGCCGATGTAGACGAAAACATGACACCCGATGAAATAGACAAGGCTGTGATGGATTTCGAGCAACGCATGGAGGCTCTTTCACAGTCCGAGCCGGACAAATACAAGCGAGGGAGAGATGCAATAGGCATACCTTATCGTTTGGTCGACGGCAATATCAAGGAACATCAGGTGCTTGTGAAACGTAACGGTGAGAGTTATGTCATCACCATCAACGGCAATCCGAGAGCGGCGCAGGCTGTCAACGGACTTACTAATCCTGATAATGACCTTAACGGGGCAATTGGCAAGGTTTTCAATATAGCCCAAACTGTCAACCGGCAGTTAAGCCAGTTATACACTACACGAAGCCCGGACTTTGTCGTAGCAAACTTTATCCGTGACCTGATATATTCAAATACAATGGTGCATGTAAAAGAGAGTAAAGACTATGCTAATGGATTCCATTTAAATCATGCCAAGGTCAATCCAATCCGTATGGTTAAACTCTTGCATCTTTACGACACCAACCGACTTGACATGCACAATCCTATCCACAGAATGTTCTATGAGTTTATGCACTGGGGAGGTGAAACAGGTTATACAATGCAGCGAGACCTTGAGAAGGAGAAGAAACTTGTAGCCCAACTGATGAAAGAAGCGCGCAGAGGTAAGTTAAATCCTAAGAGAATTTTTAACCTCATCTGTAACATGCTTGACCTAGTGAACCGAGGTGTTGAGAATAGCGCACGTTTTGCGGCGTTTATCACATCCCGAGAAAGTGGTAGAGAAGTACAGCGGTCGGTATATGATGCAAAAGAAATTTCTGTCAATTTCAATAAAAAAGGGGCCGGTAGTAAATTCATGGACGCAAAAGGACAGACAGTTGTCGGCAAGGTAGCCGGTTTTACATCCGGTCTCGGCAGGAGTTTTTATGTATTTTGGAATGCCGCAGTGCAGGGAGCGTCAAACTACTTTAAAGCATTCAAAAAGCATCCCGGTAGGGCTATTATGGCATCGACCGCTATGATGTTGATAGGTTATGTAATAGCGGTTTTATCAGATAATGGTGATGATGAGGACAAAAATGGCTATTACAACGTGCCCAAATATACGCGCCGTTCCAATCTGATGTTTCGCTGCTTCAACAACTCATGGCTAACAATTCCGCTATCTGTTGAATTTCGTGGATTCTATGGACTTGGAGAACTCGCATATGGCGTGACATCCGGGAGAGAAGAATATTCTGATGTAGAACTCGCTAAAGAGATAGGTTCCCAACTCTCACAAATTTTACCTATTGATTTTATGGAGGGAGGTGGTGGACTCCACGCCTTTGTTCCAAGTGCGTTTAAGCCTCTTGTTGAATCCGCGACAAATACATCATGGACAGGACTCCCAATCTATAAGGAGACTCCTTTCAACAAGGATATGCCCGAATGGACAAAAGCATATCCACGTACTAACGCCCAACTTATTGACCTATCCAAATGGACAAACGAGGCGAGCGGAGGCAATGATTACAAGGCAGGATGGGCAAATTTCAATCCAGCACAATTAGAATATCTTCTGAATGGATATTTCGGAGGATACTCTAATGTCATCAATAAGATGGTGAAGACCGGAGAGATGATGCTTGGCGAGCGAGATTATGACCCAAATAGCATATTACTTGTAAACAGACTTGTCAAGATGGGTGATGAGAGGACTGCTGAGAAAAAGGTAAACTCTGATTTCTTCAAGTATCTTGAGGAGTATAAACGCACACATTCTCTGTTGCGTAAATATGAGGATGAAGCAGACCTAGGGTCTGACAAGTATAGAATTTTCCTTAACGCACTGAAGCATTCGAGAGATGGAGCGCGACATGATGTGATGGACGAGTATATAGCCGATTACAATTGGCTGAATAGAGCCGTCAAAGACCCGGACATTACCGATGATGACAGGGCGATGTATGAAGACGATATGCGCAGGCTGAAACGAGAGGTGGTATCACTTATGAAAGTAGCCCACGATTCGGTGCAGGTAAACAGATTGAGAGAGCAGTTTGCAGAGGATTACACGCAACAATAGTTAAATGACCGGGGATGATGTAAGGTGTTATCTTCGCATCATCCCCATAATAACTCAAGAAGCGATGTCAAAAAAATTACAGAGTAAGAGACTTCATAAGGCAAGTCGCGTGATGGCCGGAGCCCGGCAGGCGAATAGCACGGAACTTGACACTGTGGCACGCGCAAAAAGGATGAGCGGTGACAAGCGTGCATTTGATGTGTTGTTTGAAGCACAGCAATACTGGATGGCGATGGAGACCTTTCGCCAAGACCGAGAGCGCAACAAGAAATATACCTACGGCAAGCAATGGGATGATTATATCTGCATTGATGGCAAGATGGTAAAGGAAGAGGACTATATCAAGTCGCAGGGGAATGTGGCTCTGAAGAATAACCTTATCAGACGCATGGTGCAGGCGGTACTGGGTGTGTATCGAAGTCAAATGAAAGAGCCTACCTGCACGGCACGAGACCGCGATGAGCAGAAGTATGGCGAGACCATGTCAACCGTCCTCCAATGCAATATGCACCTTAACCGCATGACCGAGATAAATGCCCGATGTATGGAAGAGTTCCTGATCTCAGGCTTTGTGGTTCAGCGCAAGTGGTATGGCTGGAGGGAGAATAAACTGGATTGCTGGACGGATTATGTACAGCCGAACAATTTCTTTATAGACAACAATATGCGTGATTTCCGCGGGTGGGATGTATCTTGCCTCGGAGAGGTGCATGATATTTCGTTTGAGAGCCTATGCGAGAGGTTCGCCCGGTGTCCGGCGGACTATAATCGTCTGGCAGAGATATACCGGCAGGCGCGCGACAAAGCGACTATCGGAGCGACCTATGACTATTTCGGCTATCCGCTACAGGGGTATTATGATTTTCTTGTGCCGCGGGATATAACGCGATGCCGAGTTATTGAGGTGTGGCGTAAGGAGAGTAAACCTCGCTACCGCTGTCATGATGTGAATAACGGTGATGTGTTTAAGATTGACATTGAAGATTTTGAGGAACTTGTAGGGGGTGTGAATCGGGAACGTATGCAACAGGCGCTGGAACTGGGGATGGATATGGAAGATGTGCCGCTTATACAGTATGAATGGTTTATGGACTCATACTGGTATTATTATTGCCTGACGCCATTCGGAGATATTCTTGAGGAGGGGGAAACGCCTTATGAGCATAAGAGCCACCCATACGTGTTTAAGGCGTATCCATTTATTGACGGGGAGATACATTCGTTTGTGAGCAATGTGATAGACCAACAGCGATATACCAACCGGCTTATCACGATGTATGACTGGATTATGCGAGCGAGTGCAAAGGGTGTGCTTCTCTTTCCGGAGGAGTGCCTGCCTAAAGGGATGTCAATGGATGATGTCGCGGATGAGTGGGCGCGGTTTAATGGCGTCATTATGATAAAGCAATCAAAGACGGGAGCACTCCCCCAACAGATAGCGAATAACTGCACACAGATAGGTATCAGTGAGTTGCTGAGTATGCAGTTGAAATTTTTTGAGGATATTTCGGGTGTGAATGGAGCGCTACAGGGTAAGCCGGGCTATAGCGGGATGTCGGCAAGTCTCTATAACCAGCAGGCTCAGAATGCGACTACATCTCTGCTTGATCTTCTGGATACGTTCTCGATGTTTGTAAGAGAGGGGGCAACCAAGGATGTGAAGAATATTCAGCAGTTTTATGATACTCCGCGAGTATTTAATATCGTGGGTAAAAATTCGACTATTGTGGAGTACGATCCGAAGAAAATCCGGGATGTTGAGTTTGATCTTTCAATTGTGGAGAGTACTGCTACACCTGCCTATCGTGCATTGTCGAATGACATATTGATGAAATTGTTTGAAATGAAGGCAATCTCGGTAGAGCAATTATTGGAAAATGGAGAGTTCCCATTTGCCGACAATCTACTGCAAAGCATCAAGAGCCAAAGAGAGCAACTGGAGCAGGGTCAAATGCCGGACGGCATATCTCCCGAACTGATACAGCAAGCACAGCAAGGTGCAAATATGGCTGCAGTGGCCCAAGCACAGCAAATGCTTGCTGCGTAACATACAGTCATAGAATTTTAGAAAACGGCTTCGGAAACGGGGCCGTTTCTTTTTGTGCTTTTGTTTTTCTGTTTTGGCAATATTCTGGGTATTTCCATTTCATAAAAGCAGATATGCAGTCCGATTGCGCGTGTCATAAGGATGTCATCGTGATGGCCGATTATGGCACCATAAGAGCCGTTAGGCTTGCGTTCGTAAGTCAGGTACTCATCGAGGCAACGGGAGTCTCTCTCTGTATAGATGTGGTCTCGGATTGCCTTGACGAGTGTGGATATAATCATGGGTTTTGTAGCGACATTGGTGTGAAAACCGTACTTGCGAGGCACACCCTGTCTTATCTCATCTTCCGATTGACGGCGTGCATATAAATTAGGGTATATGTGTGAGATTTGATTGAGGATATACTGCGACTGGTCTCCCCCCTCAACCTGACGTTCGCGGTCGTGTGTCTCGAGTGTGTTGCTCTCGATTACGAGAAGGGAGTTGTTATAGTAGGCTGCTACTTGCGCTGCTTTCCATGCGAGGCGGTCAATATCGCAATGTCCATACCATTGTGCGACAACGGCAGGACGGTCGCCATCAATCATGTTGATACGGTCAATAACGAGTATTACCGACCAGTCAGCCTTATCGGAGCGACCGCCGACGTCAACGATAGTGAGATACCGGTCTGTTACCTCAACCTCATCGTCTTCTTCAGGCTTGGCCCAAATCCACAACCGCCCCTGCGCATCATCGCTGAAGCGCAGATTTTCAAGAGCGGAATCTCCCTCATCGCCCTTGGCATAAACCTCTCCGATAAACCGGGGCGGACGACAAGCCTTGTTGAATTCCTCAACATCGTATTTGTCAAATACCATAGAGCCGGAGTGAACAAACGCCTCCACATCATCAGAGGGGTATTCGGAAGCCATGACAGCGTGGCTGTTTTTACCGCTTCTCTCTTTAACATACCAGTTGATAGCCTCCAATGTCGCGCCTTTCTGCCATAGCCACCATAGATAATGGCCGCTTTGCTCACGAGCAGTCATAACATTGTCGTTCTCTCTATTCTCATAGAGCCATAGCGCAAATTCTTTTAGCCGGTCAGAGTTCTCAAACGGAATAGAATATTGCTCAATCTGAAACCAAGCGATAAAAAGCGCGTCAAACTGGGAGGGAGTATCGGGGTCGGAGGCGGCTTTATATTCGGTATGAAAGAAATTGCCGGTTCCGTTTGCCGTTGACTCCATAACAATCATAGTCAGCGGGCGCAGTAGAATACCGGAACAGGCGGAGCGTACAATATCTTCGGGTGATTTACCCTCAGTCTTTTTCCAAATGCCAACCTCCGAAAGATGAACGAGCGAGTAGGCACCGCCACGGCAACCATCGGGGCGTTCGGCGGTACCGACTTTAATCTTGCAGTTGCGCTGAGGTACGCGGGAGGTTGAGCCGGATTTGCCAACACCTACCATTTTAGGTTCATTTACTGAGAAGGTATCACCCATTTTGTGCAACAACTCTACGGGGTAAGCCTTGATAGCGTTGTCGAACATATCCTTGATTTCATCGGAGATGGCACCTTGATGAGCGATAATAAGCGAGTTGAGACCCGTAGCATGAAAGAACTGCAACCACATCATATAAATCTGCGTAGTGGTAGAGCCGCCCCATTGACGTGCTTTCAGCAAAATGAGACGTATCGGCAGACCTGCTCTGCGCTTTTCCTCAAAGTGAGATACGAGTATACGTTGCGGATAGCGCAAGCGAAAAAGTACATCATCGCCACCGTCCTTGTTATGTATGCGGATAAGGGATGCCGCCCAAAAAGCAAAGTCATACCTATAACGCAGGCGAATGAATTTCTCGGATACTTTGTGATAGTCGATGTCGTTAGGCTCAACCTGCAATACATCGGAGAGGAAAGCATGAATAGACCCGGCACCGACAAGTTTCTGCACGAATGGAATACTCATCATATCAACGGGTATCCACTGGACCGGTATAACGAAGTCGGAGATAGAGACACGAACCCTCTCCCCTATTGATCCACGGCCGGTGAGGTAGTCGCATGGTGCGAACATTATCTCGTTGCGGCGGTCATTTTCTGTCAATATGTTGTCTATATCGGTCATGCTGTTTGTCGTACCAACCGTTTTTAATACGATAGATAAATTCACCGACTGTGCGAGGGGTAAAGTAGAATTTGGGTGCCGGTTGATGAACAATGAATGAAACCAATTCAAAGAGCGACATCTCGGGGTGCAGATCGCGCAGAGCAATATATCTGCGGAAAATCTCTTGAAACATCTCACGTTTATTCGGACGCATACGTGAGAACGGCTTACCGGCCAACATACGCGAGATCTCTACCGCGGCTCTCTCTTCTGATACCCAAAAGCGTTTAGCAGGCGACTCGGCCACTTTCTCAAAAATTTCGGGCATAACAATGTAGTTGGCCAACGCGAGTTGCTCA
Source organism: uncultured Porphyromonadaceae bacterium (assembly GCA_947175665.1). Classification (GTDB taxonomy): domain Bacteria; phylum Bacteroidota; class Bacteroidia; order Bacteroidales; family Muribaculaceae; genus Lepagella. Next base: position 29,391 of record CAMWNR010000001.1, on the reverse strand, counting down.
CGATAGGCACGCATGAGGTCGTTGTTGCGCTGACGTGTGAAGTCCATTATCGAGCCGAAATGTTTTGCCATTTGAGTTTGCCGTGAGGGATGCTACGTTAAAACTTGCAACTTATACAAAAATTGACAAATTTTATTTGCTCTGTGCAAAGTTAATCGGTTTGATTAACAATACTTAAAAATGTGATGCCAAATCAGAGAGGTATCTTTGCCTAAAAAGAAAACACCAACCATAATAGTTTTATAGTAATGGCTGATAATAAGTTAGTTAAAAGCAGGCGTGACCAACACATTGACCGCCTGCGCAAAAAATACCCCGACAAAAAGTTTGAGGATGATGAGGAAATCTACGGTCAGATTTCCGATGATTACGACCAATACGAGCAAGAACTGGAGGGGTATAAGGGGAGAGAAAAAACCTTGTCGGATATGTTTGCAGCGGACCCTCGTAGTGCGCAGTTGCTTACTGATATGCATAATGGTAAGGATCCTGTGTTGGGACTGGTAAGGAACTTCGGAGTTGAGATTAAGGATGTACTCGATGATCCGGAGATGCAGGATAGGATAGCCGAGGCGAATAAGGAATTTGTAGAGCGTGCGGCTAAGAGCAAGAAACTGGATGAGGAGTATGAGGCGAATATGGATGTGACTCTTGAAACTCTGCGTAAGTTTCAGGCTGAACGTGGTATGAGCGATGAGGATATCGACAAAATAGTTGACTTTTTGCTGACAATCGTGAGAGACGGGGTAATGGGAAAGTTTAGCCCTGAGACTCTGGATTTGGCTTGTAAGGCACTTAACTATGATGCTGATGTGGAGGCGGCAGGAGAGGAGGGTGAAATAGCCGGCCGCAATACCAGGATTGTGGAGAACCTGCGTAAGAGTAAGAAGGGAGACGGCATTGCACCACTTGGCGGCAAGAATGGACAAGGACATTCTAATTCATCCCCCAAAAATCAATCAATATTTGACCTTGCAGCAGAGGCTCAGTAAAATGCATCAACGAGTAAAAGTAGTGAGAACTAAGTCAGAAAAACCATTAAAAGGCACTGCCGGACTTGAGAGCCAATGCATGGGAATGGTTACGACAGTCAGCGCAGTAGCAGGTGCTACTGGCGGGCTAAAAGCAGGAAACATAATATCAACATCAAATAAATAATCATTTTAATTTCAAAAGACATGGCAGAAGAAACCAGCACTCAGAATGCTGTGGTAACAGGCGGCACGCCTGCCACCACTTCCCCCGGCCACGCAGGCTTACCAACGCAGGTTGCAGGCGAGGCTACGACCGTCAGCGCGGCCGCCACTGCTACAGGCGGCGTTGGAGCAGGCAACTTTATAGAAGTTGACATCGATAAAGAACTTTTCAAGTTTGAAAGCGATGACACGCCTCTTATGCAGTTAATGCTCAACGCTAAGAGAGTTCCAGTCAACTCTCCCGAAATCCAACACTTCGCAATCGACCAAGCGCGTCCAAGCGTAGTTACTAACGCAACTGTTGGAGATGGAACCGGGAATGTTGCGGTTCTCCCTCTTGACAATGCAGATAAGAAGTTGCTCCAGCCTTATGGCACAATACTTGTCAAGGGTATTGACGGATATGCCTCTGACGGCAAAACCAAGACCCCCGGCAAAGACCTCATGCTGTTTATAACCGACCGTGACAAGATTTCCAATAATCCTATCGCTATCGCTGTTAACGGCCCCAAGAACGAAGCGACCGATGATACTTGTCTGGTTCCGGAAATACCGGCAGGAACTACGCTTGTCATTCTCGCTAACGCTATGTTCGAGACTCAGAAAGAAGTGCTACCCGATTTCGTTGTGCCATCTCCGACGCTTATCTATGCCCAAAAGCGTGGTATGAACAGCATTACTTCAGACTACTTTGAGAGTGTGGCTAAGCGCATTCCGTTTAGCAAGGCTCTCATTGCAGAGGCTCAGATTCGCAACTTCAAGACCAAGGGTAATCGCACCTTATGGGCCGGTCGTGCAAGCAAGTTCACTGTTGACACCGAACTTGGCCAGCAGACGGTATATACTACCGAGGGTGTCCGTTGGCAAATTAAGCGTCACCTTGACCATAAGGGTAAATGGACATTTGAAGAGTTCATAAGCCTTGCCAAGATGATCTTTACCGGTGAGGATGTGCCTAAATCTGTCGTGATGCTCTGCGGCAAAAACTTCCTTGAGAGTGTACAGTGTATCGACTTCTCTAAACATCCTGAGGTACAGATTTCGGTTAAGACAAACAAACTCGGTTGGCAGGTTACGGCCATTCATACCGTATTTGGCGAGTTTGAATTCAAACGCGAGCCGACCCTTGACTACCTCGGCTGGAGCAACAGTGCGGCAGTCATCGCTTATGACCGCCTTGTGCATTACGTTTACTCTTCCGAACACAAAGACAGCCAACGTGTGGACGGTCATGAGGCCAGCCGAGAGCATACGATTGTATGGGATGCTCTTGCACTCAAAGGCTCTTGCCATATATGGATTGATGGTGAGGGGGAATGCTCAGCAGAGGGTGCAACAACCTATGCTCTATGGGGTAGCGAAGAAGCACCTGAAAGCCCGATTGACGGTAAGGTCTATGTACTCGTTAGTGATTGCCCCGGAATCAATACCAACGCTGTTAGTGGCACAATGTGGCAGTATGACAGTACGGCTAAATCATGGAAAGAGTATACGGGTGAAATTTTGGCCAACTAAAATACCATACAACGGAAATTCGTAACACGGGGGGAGCGGAGTGCGGCCGCACATCCACTTCCCTCTTTTCAATAACATCAACTATGAATATAAAAAAGACTAAAACGACCTACGGCGTTTACAACCTCATAGAGTGGCACGCTCTTTTGCGATTAGGCAAAGCCTCCGTCAAAGTGCATTTCTCAGGAGGCAGTATAACGACACAAGGTGTCACGCCTGCCACATTCACAACTGCAGACCCCGTTATTCAGTTTGCGATTGAGAGAAGCCCCGAATTTCGCAACGGCAAAATTAAAGTCGTTAGGAGGTCACCACTTAACGAAGTTGTCGAAATCGAATGTAACTTTCCAAAGACAATCAATTCAGATACCAGTCCTAATCCTGCACCCATACCTACAGAGACACAGGCGGCTCCAGTGGTAGAGATCGGGGACGCTCCGGATCCGGAGGCAGACAATGAAGCCGCGGGAGAGGACAACGCCAATACTGCTCGACCACTCACGCAGGTAGAGTTCAGTTGCAACGACGATGCTAAGGATTATCTTGAGCAGAATTTCGGCCTGGTAAGGAGCAAACTTCGTAAGCGCGAGGATATATGCAGTGCGGCTAAGGCATACGGTGTGGAGATAATCTTTGTTTAGTCTCGGAGGTTATTATGATTTGTAGTAGTCCTTGAGGGTATTATGATATATAAAGTAGAGGATATATCGAGAGACGTGAGGGTTGCTCTTGATGAGAATAAGGTGAGCGAGCAGTTGATTGCGGATGAGGATATAGATACCTTATCACTGGATGAGATAGTGCGCTCGAAGATAGAGGAGGGTGCCGAGAGAGTATTTGCCGAGGCACCCTTGTCTTTTCTGGACTGTGGTCGGGTATTTGGCGATGCAGTTTATTGGCGAGACTTGAATTGCGGGTGGATATTGCTTCCGGATGATTTTATGCGGTTGGTGATATTTAAGATGAGTGATTGGGAGCGACCGGTGTGGGAGGCTGTAATGGTTACCGATCCGCGTTATGAATTGCAGTTTTCGCGGTATCAGGGTATCAGGGGGAATCCTCAGAAGCCTGTAGTGGCGATTGTGAGACGTATGGAGGGGTTGGCTCTGGAGTTTTTCTCTTGCAGGGATCAGAGTGCTACTGTGGAGCAGGCTAAGTATATCTCGGTTCCGAAGATTGATAGTGACGGGGGTATCAATATACCGGAGCGCTGTTATAAGGCAGTCGTATATAAGGTGGCTTCGATGACCTCATATAGTTTAGGTCAGGGAGATCAGGGTACATTATTGGATGAATTAAGCAAACGATTATTGTTATGAGTCAGATTAAGACGCATGAGATAGAGGGTGATGTGGCGGTAGGAAGGCATGTCGCCATAGGTGGTGACGCCAATGTTCAGGGTAGCACTCTGATGAAAGGGAATCTCAGAGTGGAGGGTTGGCTGGATGCTCCTAATATCAAGAGTAATCATAAGGGGTTGTATCGGAGTGTGGATGCTCTGCGTAGTGCTTATCCGCATCCGGCTGAGGGGTGGTATGCTTTAGTGGGGAGCGCTGTGCCTGCGTATCTGTATATTGTGGAGAATGGTGTATGGAAGAATACTAATACTCTGGCCGGGAGCAGTGTGGTGGATATACCGGAGGTGGAGAGCAGGCTTGCTGTTCTTGAGGAGACTGTAGAGGATCTGAATGAGTCGAGTGATAGCAATACGGATCTTCTAAAGGATTTGAATAATCGCCTTAAAGGTTTAAGTGATGGTGCGGGTACTCCGGGTGGTGTGGCCACGTTGGACTCATCGGGTAGATTGGAAAGTAGCCAATGTCCGTGGATAGAGGTAGTGAGATTCTTCGGTGGCTTTGTGGCGGTGGATGAGAAAGAGATGTTGTTGGCATCGGCTTTTGAAGACATGGCCGAAGGTGTAAGGTATAACAGCACTACACACTCATTTGTGTATGTGACCGAAGAAGAGGGTGAGGCCGGGAGTGTTATCAGGAAGTATTATAGTAGTTGGAGAAACGGTAGTAGTTATGGTGATAATAGCACTACGGGGAGGTTTGTACCGAAGAATCAGTTTATATATGTAGATATAAAGGATAAGCGTGTTTATGGATGGGATGGGTATAGATTAGTTGCTATAGCCAACATTCTGGAGACAGGAGATGTTGAGGGTAGCGCTTTTGATGGACTTCGTGGTAAGAATCTTGAGAATCTGGTGAGGTTTCTGGAGACATATTCGGCTGATATAGCGAGTGCTGTAAGAGATCTGGAGTCAGAGTATTCGGATCTCAGGAGGGAGTGTGAGGCTGGTGATGCATTGCTGGGAAATAGGATTGCATCTGAGGTAGAGAATAATAAGATGGGTCATCGGAAGATGGCGTATGATATACGGGCCGTGGCACGAGAGAATGAGCGTATGGCTGATGCCTTGCGTGATATGGGGAGATGTATGAGTGTCTTCACCAAGGGAGTGTGGAACGGTTATGCTGTATGGGATGGTAATGAATTATGGATAGGGGGCAGCGTTGAAGAGGAGGAGAAGCGTGATCTAAGCGAGTTGATAGCGCGGTGGAGAAGTACAGCAAGAATCTATTTATATCCGACTAAGGAGATAGTGCAGGTAGGTGATTATGATGAGAGTACGGGGGATTTCACCTATTATGATATGCCTTTAACAGAGGATGATGTAAGGTTAATGCTGGAGCATCGATATCGGGGACCGCATGGTACAAGTATAAATAATGCATACGACTCTATGTGGTGGTTACCTGCTATTCTGCCTATGGGTGTACCGTATGGCACCATAATGACTGAGACATTTTATGGATGTGAAAATGCCCGAATTATCTCTTTGTTTTCTACTGATAGTGACCCGGATAGCGCAACCACCGAGGTATCTATAAGAAAATTGAGCGATACCTTTACGAGATGCTCTAAATTGAAACAGATCAAGGGAGTGCTGAATCTGTCTTTAGCAACGGCATCCAATTCAATAGTTAATCCTTTTGATGGTTGTGAGAGTCTTGAGGAGGTGTGGATTAAACGACTTAGAGTCTCGATTTCTTTTTTTGAATGTCCTAACCTCAGGCCTGATTGTGTAGAGTATATGATTACGAATGCAATCGGCGGGACCGGTGGTAATGTGATAAGAGTGTCTTTAAGGAAAAATGTATATGAGAAGATCAGTACTCAGATTTTAAAATTGGCTGAAGAAAAAAATATTCAATTTCAAGTTTATGAATAATAGAGAAATATCGTTGAATACTCCCTGGCATGGGAATCTAACGGCTTATGATGTAGAGAATGTGATAAAGGGTGAGTTTGCCAGACTTGCGGATATGGATACGAGTCTGCAAAGGGAGATTAATGCTTTGAGTATATCGCAACTTGAAGAGAATCCGACTTTGCTTTGCGGTAGCAGCCATGTAATGATTACCTTTCATAGGAGTAAGGGAATAGATATGGCTACCCATGAGGTGACTGATGGTGACAACTCTTTATTGGCAGTGCCGTGGTGGGAGTGGAAGAATCATGAGATGATAGGTAATGTGGCGGATGGTGTATTGATAATACCTGATGCAGGAGAGCCTCTGATAGTAGCACCTACGGGGAGTGATTCATTAAAGTGGAGTTGGCAACCGGGTATAGGTGACAGAAAGAAGTATACGGATATTAATTCTGCTTTTCGTGATATGGATGGAGAGAGCAATACTGCGCTGATACTGGATCCTACAGATAAGAATGCTTACGGACTGTTTGGAGAGAATGAGGAGCAGTGGCGGAATTATGCGGCCGGCTATTGCGGTGAGTATGAATTTGGGAGTCTGGGTAAGGGTAAGTGGTGGTTGCCATCGCTTGGTGAACTGAATCTGATACGGAAGTATCTGTATGAGATTAATCTTGCACTGTCGATTATGGCGGGGGGTAAGGAGATTACTATGGGTAATCATTGGACTTCGACTGAGGCGGCTATAAGCAGTGCGTGGAGTTTTAATCCTTATACCGGTTTTACACATGGAGGATATAAGTGTACTCCTCAGACTGATTATTATGTGCGGCCGGTAACAGCGTTGGATCTCTCTCAAATCAGTTGTGCCGAGTATTAATAGTTAACTGTGTGGTATTTTTAGAATTAATAATATTTAGTTATGAAGACATTATGTAGTGGTGAGGGCGTGGCTCTTAGGGGGCATGGCCGGAAATGGATCGTGAGTGTGGATAATACAAGCATTGTAGTTAATGCGGGTGCTTCGTATAATGAGATGGTTTCGAATCTTGTGCGCGCACGATATCCGGATGAGGATGCCGTTGCAATTCTTGCTAATTATGCTCTTATAGATACAGGAGGTGAGGTAGATACGGAAGATGATGCTCAGAAGTGTGATGAGTATCGTAATGAGTTTGCGGCTTTCACATCGTGGCGCAGACGTGTTAAGGATGCAGTGAAGTGGTTGTGTGCTGAGATACAGAGCCGGTGAGCGGAATGTAAATAATGTTATTATGATATGTTACAGGATATCTATTATTTAGATGATTTTAAGGTGACGGTAAAACTCTGTGCACCTGAGGGGGTTACGGAGAGTATCGAGAATCTTGATTTTGATATTTATCTTAGTTCTGGAAGTAATAATTTTATCGCCGGGCGGCATGGTGACGAGTGGTATAATTGTAAGGCTCATAAGGGTAACAGCCTGATTATAATCTGTAATAATCACGGGTTGAAACCGTGTTCGCGTCTTGGGGCTGAGGTAATATATTATATTCCGGATGAAGATATGCCTGACGGAAACCGCAGAGTAACATACCGGTGCCGGACTAATATTCAGTTGACCTCGGTGCCTATGAGTAATCGTGTGGTTGAGGGTGAGATGGAGGCGTATCTTCCGGCTCAGTCTGCAATGGCGGTTAGAAAACAGAAGCGATCTGCGGTTAACAGCATGTATGGTTCGGGCAGGATTATACATCGCGGCATTATGCCTGTTAATGCGGAGACAGGGGTGTATTATAACAGTGATCGTTATTTTGCATTAACTAAAAGAGTCTCTGCCGGATTATGCAATGGTAAAAGCGAGATTGTAAAAATACCGGCATTCTTACGCAGGTGTAGGTTTGAGGTGTGTACTACATTAAGTGGTGATCCGCTGGAATATGAGTGGGTGGATGAGGAGAGTATTAAGGTACTCCCCTATTCTACTCGACAGGATAATGTTCGGGTGGTGATCCGTGTAGATAATTATCCGGGCCTATCGCTTGGATATGGGGATGGGAGTGGCAAGATCATGTGGCTGGATAAGAGTGGTAATCTGAGAGAGGACTATAAGGGGTTTGCCGACCGATACCCGGAGCCGGGGATAAATCCGGATGTGTTGCGAGATTTAATTAATGGTCTTCGTAAAACCGGAGGCACAGCCGGGCGGTGTGGGAAACTGCTGGTATATAAGCGTTCGCATCCGTCGCGGTGCTTGAATAGTCCGATTTCAGAAATAATGATGGAAGAAACGGGATATGACAAGGAGAGTATGAGAGAGTATCGCTCGCGCGTTAAAAGATGGTATAAAACTGCTATAATACGCAACGGTATTTATAGGATTATATATCAGACGGGGCGTAAGCGATACAGATCAAAGACAATCACAGTTAGTATCTATAATGGTGAAATAAAGTTACTTGGTTAAAGTTGTCTGATCATAAAAAAACAACCCTTCATCAGAGGGTACGCTACGTAGTTACGAACTCTCCCTCCGACAAAGGATTGCTTTACAAATTTAGGAAATATAATTACATTTTCAAAATTTCGAGGTTATTATTTTTGCTTGATTTATCTTGGTTATTGAGATTTGTTTTGCAAAAGTTAAAATTAAGGGTATGGAGGGTGAATATATCTTTGTTCGAACTAATAATAATATAATCATGGAAACAATCTTATCACTTGACAAACTGTATCTTTTTGTAGGTGTGTTTCTGTCGGTATGTATTCTGGTGATTGCGGCTATAATGCTTGATCTTTGGGATGGAGTACACACGGCAAAGCGCACAAACCAACGTGTGCATTCGCATAAACTGCGCGGGACAATCGCTAAGATGAGCGAGTATTGGAGGTTTATCCTGATTGGCTTTCTGGTGGATTGTCTCGGGGTGTTTTTCTCTTTTTACATTATGCCTTTTGTGGTGATAATGTTCGGAGCCGGATTGATAGTGGTTGAGGCTAAGAGTATGTTTGAGCATGCTAACCGCAGGAAGAGCCATGCGGCTGACCTACCTGATATTGTAAAGAGTATCATCAAGGCTGTAGATGAGAAAGATGCTCATAGGGTTTTGGAGCGTCTTACTACTGAAGATTTATCAACAAAATCTAATTAATTATGATTACACTTAAGAAAGGGAGCCGTGGGAGCGAGGTGAAGACATTGCAGACTGCTTTAAATCTCGCCGGTAGTTATGGATTGTCTGTAGACGGTATATTCGGAGCAAAGACCGATGAGGCTGTAAGAGATTTCCAAAAAAGTAACGAACTTTCTGTTGACGGCATTGCAGGCGCAAAGACTTGGAGTAAACTCGGATATGAGACTGCGGATGAGATAATACCCGGAGGTCGGACTATCAATAAACTGATTGTGCATTGCACAGCCACGCCCGAGGGCGAGGACTATTCGATAGATTCAATAGACAACTCTCACAAGGCACGCAATTTCTCATACTATATTGATCCCGATACGAAACAGAAACGGTATATAGGGTATCATTACATCATTTTGCGAGATGGCACAATAGTACGCTGCCGCCCTGAGAATGTGAGAGGTTGCCATACGATCAATCATAATTCTGACTCAATAGGCATTTCTTATATCGGTGGTTGCCCTCCGAGAAGTGTCAAGAATTGGAATATGCAGGGTAAGGATACCCGTACGGATGCGCAGAAGGCCTCTATACTGACGCTTTTAAAGGAACTGAAAGGGAGATATAAGAAAGCGGGTATTTATGGTCACCGTGATTTCGCGGCTAAGGCTTGCCCGAGTTTTGATGCACGAACCGAGTATAAAGATATTATTAATGGCTGACCTGATGAGAGATTATTTAAAGATTCTGAGTGTAGGAATAGTATGCCTTTTAGCAGGTGCATTTCTATACAGATGCAAATCATCGTCTCCCGAAGAAATACAAGGGGGAACGGATGGGGCGACTGACACCGTCAAGGTGTATGATACTATTCCGTACATAAAACCTGATCCGCTGACAGAAGTGGCGATGGGTACTCGCTGTTATGCATTTCCTGTCGATAAGTTCAAGTCTGGGGTGAGTGTAATGGTGGAGAGAGTTGATGCGGATACGCTCACTGAAGTTCGCGGCTTTAACAAAAAAATGGAGAGTGAAGATAGTGCTTTGGTGGAGGTGCCTATTATACAGCGGCATTATGCCGACAGCACATACGAGGCTTGGGTAAGCGGACCTATAGATCCCCGGCTGGATAGTGTGAGAGTATTCGCACCGACAACTATCATAACAAAACGGGAATGGAAGCCTCCCAAGCGGTGGCATTTAGGTGCTACGATTGGTGTAGGCTATACCCCACAGGGTTTGCAGCCGTTTTTAGGAGTTGGAATAACGTACTCAATAATTTCATTCTGATGGAGACAATAACTATAGTAGTATATCAAGATGATGTATACGATGAGGTGAGTAAGGCTACGGATTATACCGGTTCAAAACTGATAGATGGAGATGCTCTGGCACGCGATCGTATTCTGGCCGGAGATTATGATCTGTCTGAATTAGGAAGATTTTGGGAGGAGTCTGTATTGGCGGCGAATGAGAATCTTAAGGAGATGTTGGTATCGGGAAGTACCGGTAAGGTGTATTCTTCAGAATCCGACAATTACAGCCCGGAGAGTGGGATGATTGCCGGATCTGATGCATCGAGAATTGGCAAGACTGCATACAAGGCGGTAATTGAGGTATCTAAATCTTTTGACAAGGGTCTGAGGGACAGTGTTGAGTCTACGTTGCGTAGTTTCTTTATCGCCTCAATCATAGCGCAATGGTTTAAGTTTGCCAATAAGGGTGAGGCTCAGGATTATTTTGTTCAGGCCTCGGATATGATGGAGACTGCCGAGAGATTACTGTATAGTCGTAAAAAGCCTACACGCCCTACGGATTAATAACCTTTAAAAAATTAAATTAATGCCAACAACTACTTTAGGCGCGAAGAAGAATGTTACTGCCACTATTAAGATTTCGTGGCTTTTGTATGATATAATGAATGAGACATTCTTGCGCGGACGAACTATTCAAAATAAGGAGAATCATAAGGAGGTTGCCTCAATGTTTGCATCTGAGGATGAGGAGAATCGCGAGAAAATCTTACGCTCGATCAAGCGTAGTTTTGCGGAGGTGCAAACTGAATTAGGGGAATATCTGAATGAGAATGGTACCACCACTGATAATAGCCATTTTGACGGCAGCCATGATCTGGTGCTAAATCTGACGATGCCGAGCAACTTTAATGAGGCGGCAACTGCGGGTGTAGGCGAGGCGGTACATGCTTATCTTATGAATTCGACTATTGCTGACTGGTATATAGTTACCAATAAGGGTGACGCGGAACAGTATTATGCGCTTGCGAATAAGAGCATGGAGTTGATACGCCAGAGTGTCAGCAAGCGTAGCAGACCTACTAAACCGGTGGATTAATTAAGATTGAGATGAGTTGTTATTTCGAGATGAATGAGAGTGCGCTACAAGCAGTACTTGGTTTTAAGCGTGATCAACTTTTGTATGACATTAGGAATTATGCGTATATCGAGGGTAGCGTAATGGATACCCAGAACGAGCATAATCGGCATACTGTGCAAGATATAGGTGAGACGGGGAACATAGATCGTGTGAACCGTGTGCTTGACCTTGCAATAGCGAAGTGTCGGGAAACACTCTATCCGTATACTAAACATACTGTAATTAACCCGGTGCTTGATGATAAATTGAGAGAGCCGGGGGTGTATGGGATAGTGTTAAACGTTCCGACAACATTTTCGCAGACAACACTCATTCTCTTGGAGAAACTCATACATGAGTATCTTGTGTGTGAAGCCGTAGCAGACTGGATGAGCATAACCAATCCGGTGAAAATGGAGACGTGGAAATCAAAAGCGGAAGATGCTCTTAATGAAATACGGGTGAATATCAATACAAGAATTTCAAGGACGCGCAGGCGTATGCATCCGTTTTAACATAGTCCTTAACCCTTATCATAAGAGCCGCTGTGCATCACGCATGGCGGCTCTTCTCTTACAATAGATATGAGTATAAGTACATGATTTATCTCGGTTGGTTGGTGAGGCGTGGTGTGAACTGCACGGACGCCCCGTAGATACTTTCGCCCGGAGAAATTTTGCAAAGCAGAGCCACGCGGAAATACTTGTAGGGCGTGCCACGGAAGCCACGCAAGAAATGGTCTTTGCTCGACCATACCAAATGCCAGTTGATAATGTCTCTTGAACCATAGAGCGCAGACTGGACGTGACCTTTGGCAAAGTTGCCACGCTGAATTATATTGTCTATGGTTTTGTGAATGTTTGCGGAGTCCAGTTTAAGCGGCCGAGTAACCGCCAAGCACATTACAATAATATCAGTAGCCTCTTCATCATTAGCGTCAGACTCCGAGAAATTGACAATATTGTTATCCTCATCAACGGCCAGAGCCTCCGGGTAGGAGTTGAGGTGCGAGACGATATTAGAAAATGTCATGCCCCACATTTTAGACTTGAGAGAAAACATATATGCATAAGTAATGCCCGGTGCATAGACTATGACTCTCTGATGAACATAATCGTATATCATACGGCACTGCTTCAAAAATTCAGTGAATGGCAGTGTCGGCAGACATTTGTCATTACCGGGATTATGCTCCAACATATCGTGCAACTTGCCAAAGCCGGGTAAAGAGAGAGCATCAAAGGGATATTCAGAATTAATTGCATCGGAGATACATTGTGTTTGCGAACCCGATATAAGCATAATTCCTCTGTCGGTCGGGAAGAGAACTGCGCTGTCAAGTTGCGTTATACCATCGGCATTTATACATACGTCTCGCGTGATAGGCTGACGTGCTGAATATGTGCCGGTAGCGGAGACCTCCAACGCCCAAACGCCCTCGGTAGTGAAAGCGTAAAGGGGGAACTGACCGAACTGACCTTGTGAGAGTGCTTTGGCGGCTGAACATATACCCAACATTTTGCCGGTCCCGATAGTATTCACGCCGAGCAGAGGGAAATAAAACGGGTTGTTGACCTCTGAGGTGTAGATTTTGTTTTCCTCTCTTATAAAGCCTGACGCAGAGTCCGGATTAGAGCCTACGGGGGGCGAGGGCAACTCTGAGTGAGGAGAGGCAGTCCGTACCCTCTCATAATCAAGGAGGGCGTACGCACCGTTAAGGAATTCGTGAGGTTTAAGAGTAATAAGATATGATCCATACAGAGTATGCATCACAATTTTTTTTGCCTGTACGTTGGGATAGAATAGATAGCATCCCCATGATTTTTTACGTTGGGTATTGTCTGATAGGTCATCTGAAAGAAATTTACTGAGGAACAATCCCGAGTAGTTATCAGCAGTTACATTATATTCCTTTTCTCCTTCATAGATGTAGACTTCGGCTGAAAGGAAATCTGAGGTGGCATCTATTCCGATCTTCAACGGACCTGTACTAAAGGGGAATGAAAGAGTGCTTGAACAGAAAGCGAACATGGATTGCGGCCGGAAGCCACGGAATGGCTTACGTGCAACCCCGGAGAGATTGAGTCGATTATTATAGTTGTAGGAACTTTCGGCTACCAAGTGGTCGTGGGTGCGATAGTCATCTGTCATGACTTCGCGTGTGAGTAGAGATTGGAGGTAATCATCCGGTATTACTATTTCGTGACGCTCTGCACCTCTTATAAGTTTCGTGACTTCGGAGAATTCAATGGAATGGAGTTTATAGAATGTGGATGTGTTTTGCAAGGTCTCCTTCATTTTATCGGTTGAAATTTCAGGGAGATGGAGAGTCTCACCGGGGTACTTGCGTTCTGCAGAGTAATACATCCGGTAGATATGATAGTATTCCCATTCGGCATAGACCTTGAGAAAGTCTTTATTTGCAAACTCTCCGAGGAGTTTATCTTCTGCAATTTCGTTTGAAACGGAATCAGGATTGTCAGCATAGAGACGTCCGATGAATTTAGTTTGCAGATTGTTGGTGTCTTGCCATGATGTGCACTTTCCTTCAGGATCGAAAGTGTAGATTGGTTTGGAGATGAATATCTCGATGCCGGTCACAATGTCAGACCATTTCTCAAGTAGTGAGAAGTCTTCGTTATTCAATATCTGATAGTCAAGGGTTGAGGCTACCATCATTATATCGAGTTCGGCTTCATGGCTGATATGTTCAGTGCTCGGGGGGTTCTTCATTATGCAATCCACGAAGATTCGATTCCACAGGACTACGGGACAGTCGGTTGTGGAGGGATTCATAAGTATGGGCGCGGAGTGATGGATGAGGGAACCATCGTAGAGGCGCAAAGCATAGCGCACGAAGAAGGGAAAGCAGAAGCGTCCTTTGTCAATCGTCTGTTCGCGGATGAATTTATTGACCTTTGCCATTACCTGCTCAGTGATACGCGTTTTGTTGGATTCTGAGAATTCGTTGAAAATATCATCTGCATCGATGTCATCGAATTGGATTTTGAATGGGCTTTTGCTTTCATCGCATTGACTAAAGAGGCGGGGTCTGCCTATGAGTCCGAAGGATATATCTACCTCCGGTACATGGTCTCCGAGATAGACATAGGCGTTGTCTTTCCAAAGGTAGTAATGGATACCGGTTTCAGTGAATGCAAGCAAGGTGTTTCCCACGGAATTAAAATGCGTCACTCCGTAGAGATAGTTATAATTAGGGTCAATAAGTTGTGGCGCACCTGTGTCACCTTTTTTCTGATAAGTTATATGCGAGGTGCTTCCATAGAGGATATAATGCGTAAAGGCAGATGTTTCATGAATAAAAGCAACTTTGCCATTTTCACCCATTGCCTTTACCAATTTGGGAGGGAGTACAGGTTTTAATGCACCATCTTCGGGGATAAGATTTATTGCGACTGCCAATTCTCCGTCCTGACATTCGTAGTCGGACGGCTGTGCCGAGTAGCCATTGTATTTTATTTCTTTGTTATTCACCATAGTGTTGGGTTTTTTATAGGTGGTTCATCAAGCCTTACGGGAAGTCATAGCGGATGCAGGGTTATAATTGGAACATACACCACTCCGTTTTTCTCATACGCTTCTCCTGTCATATAGGAAACACGTTCAGATTTAACACCTACGGAATTAAATAGAGCGCGACACAACCGCACGGAGTTAGCGCAGTAGTTCTCGCCTCCGCCACGTTTTGAACGATAGCATTGTGCCTCATATCGGCAATTGGTGTTCTGATAGCGGACGGCATAGAGAAGATACTCACCGTCATTTACAGCGATATTGATAGCGTCACCCGGACGCAACGACAATATCCGCGCTACACGAGATGCAATGCGGATAGTGCCGTTTCTATAAAAAGAAATGTCGGGTCGGCGAGTATGTTCCAAGAGTTTAATCATCGGGCAAAGATAGTTGCTTTTATAGGTTCTGAGGTTTTAAGTTTAGAAAAAAAGGACGCGTATTATTATTGAAGATATTTTTTACATTTAAATCCTTTGCGCGGAGAAAAGTCTGCAAATGTACAGGATTTGAAAATCATAGGTTTGTTTACGTACTGAGCGAGGTCTTTTTCATATTGGGTTGGAATACGTTTGTTTTCAAAGTCTCGGTATGGCATGACGTATGGTTTTATACCGAAAGAGCGTAAAGTTTCTATCCGGTACATATCCTCATCGATTGTGGAGTTAAAACCTACTAACACGTAGCACATTATTTTATATGGTTTGATATAACGGGTGACCTCTCTGAGTTTGCCGGTGAGATCGAGAGTAGGTAAATCCCATGCTATATGAATGTTTCGATGTAGGCGTAGTTTATTGAGCCAATACGCCTGCTCCTCGTTCATGATCCTAATGTCAACTCCATGAAGATTTACTTTCTGCTTTGTTGCGAGTAAGTAATCAATGGCAGACTTCCATTCTGGATTAGCAAAGAAGTTATTATCCAACACTTCTATATGTTTGCCGTTGGGATTGAGTTGCAAAGGCTCTACGGGGTGGATAGCACCCTCTTTGTCATGCACAAGGCAGAACGGACAATGCCGGATGCAACCACGCGAGAAGAATTGGATCGAGAACGGATATTGCGGATATAGCGAGTAGTCCATAGCGGTTGACTGCTCCACCTCAATAGGCAGACGTGAGCGAACATCATAACCGGTGCCTCCCTTAATTACCTCGCAATTCCAAGGGAACGTATCATCGGGAGTAAAAGTAAAAATCTTTGACTTATAAATGCGGTCATAGTCATCTCCAAACATCGGGTCAGCCCATTCTACGCAATCTCCATGTGCTTTATGCCATGCCGACAAGCGCATGAGCGCGAGGTTTGGGAAGTTATGCCCATCTACATCTACGAGACCTATTTTCATGTGATAATGTATTGAATGTTGAAATGAAACTCCTGGCAGAGCCGGACGGTTTGAATGTATGCTTGCGGTTGCTTCCGCGTTCAAAGGAGGTGTTCATAAGTCATCCACATTAAAAAGCGATTCAATCAATGATACTCTTGAATTGCCGATGAGAATATCAAACTTCAACTCGGCTTTTGACTGAAGTTTAGATTCTTTATATCTTTCTTTCACCTTGCTTTTCGGCACGATGCAGAAGTTCGTGCAGATCCACGACATGAATTGAACGATGTAATCCTCGGTTGAACTGATTACCTCATTCTTCAGGCAATTAGACTCTGGAATATCTTTTGCCATAAGCACACTATATTCGTGTGCTATTTTCTTTATTTCTTTTGGGATTGGCATGTTAGTATTCATCTTTATGGGGTTCTTTGCTGATTAAATCCTGCAACTTCTCCGTCAGTTTTTCGTATCTTTCGGGAGGGGTTGGGTCGGTGTCATTAAGTAACATTTCGTTAAGCCTTTCCACCTTATCGCCCAACTTTTCTTTTATCTGTGAAAGTTTGTGATTAAGTATTTGTTTCGCGTTCATAACTTATCATCTTTTCTTCATTTTAAGTTGTTGGATTAACTTATATTCAATTGTTTATGTTTTGATTTATCGTAAATTGCGATGTGTTGCGATAAATTACGATAACCCATTTTCAGCCTTTTCTTGGTCTTACGGATTGATGTCATACTCATTCCTTGTCAAAGTCCATTATGTTGTCGGCATTTATGGTGCAGTGGTTGTAGCGGATGCGGGGCGTATCAGTTCCAAAGGTTATCTCCATTCCCTTTAAGAACCTAATTCCGCTATCACCTATCTCCGCATCAAACTCCCTCAGTAGCGTCTGTAAGCGCGTGAGAAACGCCGTGTGGCGGTCAAGAGGTGGGATAGACTCAAATTCAGAGATGGGGCGTATTAGAGATACACCATAATTGCCGAAAGATACAAGCAATTCATCGGAGTATATATCCTCAATCACGCCTTCTTCTCCAATTGGAATTGTTGTTGAATAGCCGTTGATGTCTATATCGTAATATTGATTGGCGGTTACCTTGTCGCCCACCTTGAAGTTGTATTTGTTGGTCATATCGTTTTTTATTTTGTCGGATCATATTTAGGTTCTGGAGGCTCAGGTGTAGTCCATTGAGGATTTCTATGTCCGTAGAGCAATTCACACATCTTACGGGCAAATTTACCCGCGCTCTTGCACTCAGCATTGAAATCCTCATCAAACGTTCCCTCCATAGCAAAAAGGGTCTCAAGATGTTCTCTTATTGCGTCTGCCTCGTTCAAGGTTAGTGTAGTGCTATTCTATCCTTCTCGCGTTTCATAGCCTTTTGCCTAATTTGATTACGAATACATCCTTGTAAGTTGGTGCGCCCCATGCAGGGTTGCCGTAGCCGATAGTTATTCCCTCGCATACGAAGTGAACGAATTTAAATGGGTGAACTCCGTCTTTGCATGGTAGCGTGAGGCGAACTGTATCATACTCTGCAATCTCAAAGATACCGTCAGTAATCGCTTGTTTAAGCAATTGGGTAAACTCATTTAGGGAGTCGTTACAGTCTCGCGCTAAATCTTCGAAATCGCCTCGGCAAGCAGGCTGAAAGTAGCCATATCCCTCTCTATCTACATTGAGAAATCTATCGCAACAATGATAGATGCTACGGTAAATTTCAGATTGTTTGCCGAGCATTATAGCGCGTCTTGCTTCGCTGTGGGGAGTGATGTCAAGAATTTTCATTGCTCAGTATGGTTAGAATGAAATTTCTCCAACGACTCCCTGACGGCTTCTTCGGCTTTTGTCAAATCAATCTCTGACGTTTCCACTTCGACATTTTCATAATCCTCTATTGTCTTCCCGTCAATGGAAATAAGCCTTAACTGTGCTTGTAGTATGTATTTCGGCTTCCTTGCTTCTTTCCACTCCATCCATGCTAAATAAGCGTCAAGAGGATATTTCTCATAGAGGGCGCGAGAGGGATAGATAATTACTTCTCCACCTTCCCAAATTCTACCATTTTTGTAACATATAAATGTACTATCACAAAGTCTATCTGGAAGTATGTTTCTAACTATTCTCTCCCCAAAAGTAGGTGAGTAGATTGAAATTCCCTCGTAACCTTTGAGTAGTTCGCAAAGATTCAATTCTTTCTCTTCCATATTATCTATCAGTTGATTGTTGGCTGGGTTATCGCAATTTGACGATGATTGCGATAAATTGCGAGATTCTTCGGTGCAGGGTTCAAGGTCTGAATCTGAAAACCACCTACCTTCCTCTGATGCTCTATAACTATCTATCTGATACGGGCAATCTTCGTCAGACTCATCTACTGCAATAATCTCCGTAACCATTCCTTTATAATCACCTTCCTCGACAACCCTAACTTTATCTCCAACCTTAAACTTCGGCTTACTCTCAACTTGTACAGATGCTTGTTCAAGTTCTTTGTCTGGCAGGCACTTGTCACCGAAAAGTTGAGTTAGAGTAAACTCAATCTCTTCTCCCGCTCTAATCCAATCTTCTTCTTTATCATTTTGAAGATTGGCCGCACGACAAAGTTCAGTTAATACTTGTTTCTTGCTCACCATCAGCATCTCCTCTGGCTCGGTGTCTGAGGTGAGGTTGTGTGAGCCGAAGAGTTCATCAAGTATAAACTCCACATTCCCATCTCCACTCGTCTTGTGCATCCCACGACATATAATTCGTTGCGTGGAAGTCAAGCAAGACCATAGTTTGTCTTGTTGTTCATTGTTTTTCATATCTCAACTCCTTTCGCCTCCATTTCTTTGATTATCTTTCGCGCTGTCAGCAATTCGGAATATCGCTCACTTGCATTGTCAACCTCAATCTGTGCTTCACTATAGATTCTATATGATTCGTTGTCACGATTGGCAAGAAGCCCTATTTTAGCCTGCATAAGCCTTTGATATGCGGCATTCAAATCATTCAGAGCCTTAGCCATCATAGACTCCAAACAAGCGTGTGCGGTTATCTTCATCTTCCACCTCCCTTCCCGCACTTGCAATCAGGGTCATGAACGATGGATGCACCGCCATAGCCACCTTGCCTATATGCTGAATAATAGAATCGATAGCACACATAAGTATGTCCGTGGAAATGTAGTATTTCCATCTGCTGACCGTCTGAGGGTATTGCGTTGCCCTCGCGGTTTGAATATTTGAAGCCGCAGAATATCATTACTGCGGCGAACGCTATTAAGGTAAGTTTAATCTTATTTTTCATTCTTCAATCGGTGTTATTGTGATTCTATACTTCTTTGGCTCGGTTTCTGGAGTCAAGTCGGGAAAGAGTCTGCTGTCTAATTCATACTTCACTCCATCGCTATACCATCCAATCTCATACTCTCCTGTATCGCAGAACTCTCTACTTTCAGCGTGTGGTTTCTGAGTGTGCAGAAAGCGTCCACCTATTCCGTACTCATCAACCGCCACCCAGCCCTCAATCGTCACTTCCTTGGATTCTTCAGGGAGAAATTCAAGCGTATGGTCTTCGCGGATTGTACCCTCCTCATCCGCATAGTATCGTGTGAACGGGAGGGGATCTTTGACGTGAAGTGCATTGATTTCAACTACATCAAAGTATGCACCTGTTGTTCCTCTAAGTTTTGCATTCATATCTCTCAGTTTTAAAATGTCCGTTTTCCAAGCACCAAATAGCCAACTTATTGAGCGCGTCTATGAGTTCGGAGGATTGGAATACTGACTCGTCACCAAAAGCCAAATCATTATAGTTGTCTGTATATGTTACCATCCATCCGCTCACTTTCTTGTGATTCTTAATATCCACCTGAGTTGATATGATATCAAGATTACTATCCTCAATCTCTTTCGGCAATATTGAGAGGATGTCGGCAATGGAGAAGCACCTACATTCCTCGGTGTAATACTGATCATTAACGCAGTCTCTTACTGTTTCCGATTCCTCACCGCTTACGTAAGCATAAGTACCATTGAAATTTATACATGTTGTGCTTGCCATCTTCGGGTCAACACCCAAGTCTATCAGGCGTTGACTCTCTTCGGGGGTTAGCGTTGTTTTCATATCTCTTCTATTATGAATTGTTCTACTGGGATTCTTGCAGACACTCTCGATAAATAATACACTGTTTTTTCCATTATGCTGCTTGCTTTATTTTATACTTATCGAGATTGAAGTCACGGAGTCCTGTGCATAGAGCCTCACACAGTTTTCTGGCAATCGTAACTTCCACTGCGTTTCCAATGAATTTTTTTTGCTCTGCTTGGGTGCCTATCAATACATAATCATCGCTGAAACCCATTATGAGAAGGAGTTCCGGGATTTTTAGCATCCTCATCAATATATCTTCGATGTTATAGGCTGCCATAAACTCCTTTATCTTCACAGTCATTGGCGAATCCGTTTCATAGACCTCAATTATGGTTTCACCGGTCTTTGTAGTCACGATAAATGGCGGCCGTTTATTCATACGGGCAATAAGTGTAAAACAGGGCTTATCAATACTACTCCCGGCAGAATAAAACTGCGGATTCAGTAAAAACTGGCTTTTTGAACGTTTCACAGTAACTAAATGCTGCTTTGGATTAGTGGTAACACATCCTGACACCGAATCTATGGAAGTGGGCTTACCATTGCCATACTGATTGTCGATAAATCGTATCGAGACTAATGAGAGTTTGTCTTTTGTCGTTACTGTGGGTGCCGGACCTTCCAAAGACACATTGAAGCCGTTTCCGTAATGCACGGAGACAAAAGCATGATGATCTATGGTAGTTATGGTGCCGGCCGGCTCATCAAGAGATATATTTTTACTACTCGGACTCCCGCTATACTGTTTTGAGAGAAAAGCCTGCTTTCCACCGGCTACAAACTTAATAAGACCAGCATAAATACGCTCCAGAGTGTTCTCTGAGAGCGGTTTTTTGCGATTGAAGATACTTGACCCCTCATCATCAAGATCAAGTACTTCCCTGACGGGATTCCACTTGCTGATCTTGCCAAAAAGCGTGGCTTCTCCGCCATTTTTGGAATGTGTAGGCTCCGGAAATACGATAGGAAGTGATTTTTTAGCGAAAATTCCGAAAAAGCGCTTGCGTGATGTGTATGCTCCGAAATCTGCTGCATTCAATATCCGGAAATCAAACTCATATCCGTATTTTTTAACTTTGTTAACCCATCTGACATAACTTCTTCCTTTGTCTTTTGATACCGGTTTCCCATTTTCATCTACTTCTCCCCAAGACATGAACTCTTCCACATTTTCTATTTGGATATAATCAGGGTCAAGTGCCTCTATATAGCGGAAAAGATGTTCAGCGAGAGTGCGGCTATCTGCATCTCTTGGCTGACCGCCTTTTGCCTTTGAGAAGTTAGTACATTCAAGAGAAGCCCAAAGAACCGTCAAAGACTCCGGATTCTCAGCGCTACACTCTTTCAGATGATTCATCAATGGAGTTAAGTCTAATGTCCGTATATCTTCTGTAAAGTGCATAGCCTCCGGATGGTTGGAGGCATGGGAGGCGATTGCATTTGCATCATGATTGACACAGGCTATGACTTTTGCACAAGCCTCTCCATCAAGAAGTGCTGTGTTAACTCCAGTTGAGGTACCTCCGGCACCGCAAAATAGATCTACGTATAATAAGTTAATCATTGCTTATTTTGTTATCGGTTCAATACTGCTGTTTTCCAAAGAGACGTGTATGGATTGGCATTACCACGATGCTCACGTACTTCTATGAGGTCATGATTGGGGAGGATTCTTTTCTCTCCATTCGGGATTCATAGCCTGGGCGATTGATACGCGCTCCGGGTCGTAGCCCATTTTGCGAATAAATGTGTCGGGTGAAACCGCTTCGCGTCGACTCTTTTCCCATTGCTCTTCGCGTTCCTTACGCTCCAGTTCCCTCTGGCGTTCCAAGTCGGTTTTGCCGGTGTTAGTATCTAAAGGAGGCTGAGATGTTTGAGACTCAAGAATCTCCGGAGATGATTGCACTACATGCCCTATTGTCTTCGGGAGCCAATAGCGGAAATGATTACGTGCATCTTCTGCGGA
Source organism: uncultured Porphyromonadaceae bacterium (assembly GCA_947175665.1). Taxonomy (GTDB): domain Bacteria; phylum Bacteroidota; class Bacteroidia; order Bacteroidales; family Muribaculaceae; genus Lepagella. The sequence goes on along the minus strand of CAMWNR010000001.1, from coordinate 6,999 downwards.
ATCGTGTCCCGTCTTTCCCTTTTTCTTAGAGTCCTTCACGCATTGCTTCAGAAACCGAGGTAAAAGGGTTTCAAACATATCGGAATCGATAGGGAACTCTTCAAGAATCGATTGCTTCCACTCTTTATCTGAGCGCATAAGTTCGATCTCCTCTTCGTATGAGAGGGAATATTCGGGATCAACGGCCGAGGTTTTCTTTTTGCTTTTTCTTCCGCCTTTTGTGCCGTTGATGTATCGGGCTGTGTTTGCATCAATGTTCGGCTTGATGAGGGTGAACATCCCTTTTGCGAATGGCTTAAGATTTTCAGGAAGTTTACCATCCAGCGCATACTCTATTATGGCTGTCAAAACTTCGAGACGAATATCTTTTGGCAATTCAGCGATCGCAGTGTAGAAACTGCGATAGAAGATAAAAGATTCTCTTTCCATTTCTTACTCTGATAAGTGGGTTATCACCGTGTCCCGTAGAAAACTACCTTTTTCTTCCGACCCACACGGTAATCCAACCGCAGGATTAAATTTCTTTTATGCGGATACCATGCCGAAAGAGCATTAGTTTCCGCTTGATGACATATTCTTTAGTTCTCACGCCTTTGGTGTCCTCTACGATTGTCTCCCCGGTCTCATTGTCGGTATAGACAAAGTCCGCAATGTACTTGCAGGATCTCTCTACACATACGCGTACCGGCTTACCTTTTAGGTCGGTGCCGCACTCGCTATACTGTGCAGGGATAAGTTCGTAGGGGACTTGCTCACGGAGATTGGAGATAACCCCGGCGCGTTGCCAAAGTTTAAGTTGGTTTGCGCGGTGATGCTCCTTTTGTGAGGCGTGAGTGCCGACACGCTTTGCACCGTACTTATTCGCTTTGCGAGGCGCGTCAGCACTCTTACTTACCTCATAGCCTAATTGAGCAAGGAAAGCAATTCTATTAGGGTTCCTTTTAGCCATTCTTGTTAAGGTCGGCTTTGTAAACATCCATAATCTTAGTTTCGCAAATCTGCTCAATCTCATAAGCGGCCATTGTTTTTATGCCTTCAACAAAATTGTCGTATGCATCTTTGAAACTGGAAGCCTGCACAAGAATGTATGTGGCATTTCCGGTTGCGGTCTTTTCATCGAGCGTAATGAAATTAACCTTGACCTTGTAGAACTTATCGCCAGTCTCATCCCAAAAGATTTCAGAGATTTTGGTGGTTACTACTGAAGATATGCGGAAGTCTCCGCTGATAAACGGTGTCAGTTCCTCGGTTACCCTTGCTTCCGCCTCGGTGCAGGAGAGCGCATCTACGAGATAAGGTTCAACTATTTTCTTAACCACACCGTTTTTCATCATCTTGTCATAGCGCGCTCTGACTTCAATCCACGTTGCCATTGTTGAGAGTGTTTTTAAGTTCTTTACTGATTTTGAATTTCACGGAGGTGTGAGCCGGCACGACAATCGGCTCTTTGGTTTGGAAGTGAAGAGCAGTACGCTCTTCTCGATTAACCGGGGAGAGTGTGCCAAATCCTCGCAGGGTGATTTCTTCACCTTTAGCAAGTGTTGCTTTAAGGATACGGATGACTCCTTCAACAGCCTTTACTGCGGTTGATAGGTGCAGTTTCTCGGAAACCGCCAACTCTTTTACTAATTCATTTTTTGTCATGGAGTTTGAGTTTTATTTTAGTTATGGATTTATTAATAAGCCTTACTTTGTTTTGGCATTTAGGAGAGTTTAAGTTTTTGAGGATCTTGGCAGAGAATTCGAGATGACGGATTGTCTCTACCAATAAGGATTGCGGAATTTCAGGCATCGTTATCCGGGTGTAGGAAAAGGTTAGTCAATTGATCGAAATACAACTCATCTGTAGGAATATCATCATCACTACCCATAATCTGATTAGCAATTGATTTCTTCTTATGAATGATGTCGTATAGAGTGCGGTCTATCGTATGCCGTCCGATAAGGTAGTAGCAGGTTACATTATCCTTTTGCCCTATGCGGTGCGCACGGTCCTCACACTGGCAACAGTCGGCATACGTCCACGGAAATTCGACGAATGCCACGTTAGATGAAGCCGTGAGGGTCAGACCTACGCCTGCCGCCTTTATCGAGCAGATGATAAGTTGAGCCTTGCCGGACTGGAATGCGTCAACAGCGGACTGTTTCATCATCATGGAGTCACGCCCGGTAACGCTGACGGCTTTCGGAAAAGCCTTTTTGAGAGCGTCCACAATCTCATGCAGGGAGCAGAAGAGTATTAGAGGCTTGCCGTTGGCAAGGAACGTCTTTACAAAGTCAACTGCCTGCTTTACCTTGCCCTTTGAAGAGAGAGACCGCAGGGTCATGAACTTAACAAGAGCCTCCATCCGCATCTTACGACGGATATCAATGTCATCGCACTCGGTATATTTGCGGAGGTATTCGGCAAGGTCTTCAGCCGCCAGTTCGTATTCATCACGATTGGAGATTTCAACGTAGAGGTCGGTTCGGGTCTTATCGGGGAGTTGTGTCAGCACCTTTGCTTTCTCCCGGCGTATCATACAGCGCGAGTAGAGTTCTTTTGAAAGACGCTCAAGGTTGCGAGGCTCGTCCTCTTCATCTTTGCCCCTGCGCTCTTTGGATATTTCTCCACCGCCATAGTCAGCAAGGAATTTGGAACGACCGCCAAATTCATCAAGCCTGCCCATGATTGAGAGCTGCGCGATGAGGTCTGCCGGACGATTGACAACAGGCGTACCTGACAGGAGTATGCGCCATTGCTTGCCCTCAACGATACCGCGCGAGAAGATTGTTTGCTGTGCGGAGGGGTCTTTGACGCGGTGGCTTTCATCAATAATTACTGACTTGAATAGGTTGATGTCGGGGCAGAACACAACATCTTTGAGCCGGAACGATTGACCTTTGCGTGCGCGAATATCCCACACGAAATACTTACGCAGGCTTTCGTAGTTGACAACTGCAACATGGTGCATACCCATTCGCAGGAGGTAGGGCCATGTAACAGCCACGGAATTGTCAAGCACCAGTGCTTTCTTATCCGTGAACTTTTCAAATTCACGTTGCCAGTTGATTTTGAGCGAGGACGGACAAATGACAAGGCAGGGGTATGCGTTGGCTGTATCCACCACGCCGATACTTTGCAGGGTCTTACCTAAACCCGGCTCATCACCGATAAGAAAACGCTTCCACCGCAGACCTGCCTCGATACCTTCCTTTTGATACTCGTAAGGCTCAACGCGAAGATTATGTTTAAGTGTTGCTGTCATAGTGTAAATGCCCAGTATTGAAAGGCAAGTTCCTCATACTTCTCGCGTCCGCGAGTGTAGATTGCATCGCCTCGGTTGATGAATAACTTGAAGATGTTGCAGTTCTTTTTGCTAATGGCATAGATGAAATCCTTGTTGGACTTTGCTATATCCATGTACCACGCGCGGGACCGGTCCCAGTCAAAGAAATCAACCGCATCCTCAAATTCCTTTTGAGTTGTAGCCGCACACGTTTTGAGGTCTCCCCCGAAATGGGGCGCATCGAGCCACCAATCCCACTTGCAACGAGTGTCAAGCGTAAACTGAAAGCCTCCGTTCTCAAATTCCTGCGCCTTGTTTACCATATACCGCTGTGTCTCGGCATATTCAAGCACTTTGGCAAGGAACTGGTCTCGGCGTGCCTCCGCCCGGAGAGCGCGTTGCATTTCGCGTGCGTGTAAGAACTCATCCTCGTTTACCAGTTCGCCATCAATAGTCATGCGCAGGAAATCTACGCGCGAGGGTTCGGTAATGATAGCGTCCACTATTGACCCGAAGCGGAAAGCCGCCTCGCGGTCACCGAACACTGGGCGAGGGTGCAGGAGTTCTTTCAATGCAGTGAGGTCGGAGTTACTGACCTCACTGCGCTGATAGTATGCATCGGGATTGTTCATACTTATTTGGCTTTAACCTCTTCCTCGTAGCGAACGAATGGAGAATTGATGAACTCGGGATTGTCCTTGTCGTTGGCAACCTTTTCGCAGAATGTGAATTGCTTCTTGAAGATTTTGGTGAGTTCCTCAAGAGGCAGGAACTGACCCTCTTTGCTCCACCACATAGAGACAACCGCGAGAACACCATCGGCTGAGTCAACGGCAATCTTCTGCTTAACCGAGGTCTTAGGCTGATAACCTGCTGGTGTAGCAACGGCTGTTTGAGCAAAGAGACCGTCCATTTCAGTTGCAGACTGCTGAACCTGCTTGGCGGCTTTGGCTTCCTCTTCCTTACGCTTACGCTCTTCATCAAGTCTGCGAGTTTCGGCTGCTTCGCGGGCTTCCAGTTCGGCTTTCATGCGCGCCTGTTCTTCGGCATTGGCTTTCGCCATACGATCAAGTTCGCGCTTCTTGGAGGGCAGAGCGTCAACAATAGTGTCGCGGTATTCGCCAACTTCGGCCTGGAACTGCTCTTTGAATTGCTTTGAAACGCGGTTGAGGATTGACTGGCGAATCTCGATTGCTTCAGCATCGGTAATCTCATAAGGCTTGTGAGCGTATGATTGGCAATGCTGAAACCACTCATTGCCGAGCGCGATGTTAAAGCCTTTGATGCTTACACTTACGGCCTCAAAGTTTTCCACAGTCAGCGACTGGTTAAGACTGGTAAGTTCGTTGATTTTCTCGGTTACCAAACTGTCAAACTGACGGCGGTAATCATCTTCTGCTTCCTGCTTGTAGCGGCTGATAGCCTGCTCCCGTTGCTGACGGCGCATTTCTTCCTTGCGTGCGCGTTCCGCTTCCTCACGCTTCTTAGTGGCGTAGGCATTGCGGGCCTGTTGTATCTGATAAGGGATAGTGTCTTTTTTGGTCGGGTCAATGGTGTTTTCCATGCCAGTGAACTCCGAGCGGATTTGGTCAAACAATTTTGTTATCGGTGAACGCCGTTCATTCATGGCTTTAAGTGTACGCTTTGCCTTTTCTATGTATTCAGCACACTGCTTGTCAAGCGCATCAGTCATGCCTCCGCGTTGAATTTCGGAGAGTAGTTTCTCACCGTAGTCGGAGCAACGCTGTGAAGAGAGCGAGTTGGTATTGTAGGTGTCCGGTGCGGACTGCGCTATCATCTGCACGCTCTCTTGGCGCAGGATAGGGAGGTTATTAGTTTCACTCATTGTACTTTGATTTAAAGGTTTTAAAATACATCATCAGAGCCGCCTGCATTGTCGGGGTTGATAGTTACGCCTGCTGAGGTATCGGGAGCCGGTGCAAATCCGGTATCATGTTTGGGCATGACTTCTCCGGTTGAGGCGTTTACGGTTGAGCCATCTTCCAGTCCGTAGAGGTCATCATTGATTTCAACCTCATCAACTTGCTGTGACTCCAGTTGTGTACCGCGACCAACGCGCGCTTTAGGATAGGACTTGAAAGCGTGTTTGATACATTTGGCGATGAGGAAGCCGGTATCAATTTTGAGAGAGCCGTCCTGCTGTTTGCCGTAGAGAGCGTTGGGATTACCCGGTACCCACTGACGGCGTTGATTATCCCACTGACGGTTTTGACGCGCGGAGAAAGCAGCGAGACGTGACCAATCTTCGGGGAGCATTACGGAATAGTCAATAGAACCGTCAGCGCGTGTAATCTTCATGAAGCAAGCAACTATATTGCCCGATGTGTGAGGGAGACGGCAGGTGTAATTCACAAACTTATTGCCGTTGCGTTCGCCAAATTCAAATTCATCTTCGGTGTAAACGATGACAGGGTTGTCTGCATGGCGTATCTGACCGACACGAGCGCGGTGCAGGAGTTCGCCATAGCCGGAGATTATGAGAACGCACTGGGTCTCATACTTCTTTTTAGTGTTGCCATCGCGGTCTTGATAACTATCCACTGCAATGGAGCGTGAAAGCAGGTAAGCCTGCGCCCTTGCACCGGGATCAAGGGTAAGACCCGAAATTGCCACGTCAAGGAATGCCGTAAAGAGTGAGAAGCGAGTGCAACTTTTACGCAGGTCCTCTTTCTCTGAGAGAATGCGGTTGAAGTTACGGCTTTCGCGCTCATACGCTGCTTCGCCGGATACGCCCGTAGAGGGTGTCCACATGGCTTCATAGATTTGGATGAACTTTGCACGCACCAGTTCATTAGTGGCGATGTCCAGCGGTGCCAGTTGGTTGATTTCATCAACCGTAAGACTGATATTACTCATAATTAAAGTTTTTAATATTAACTAATATGTTGGTGGGAGAGACAGGAGTCGAACCTGCCACCGAGTATCAATATCTTTCGCGGTGCATGCCGTCCGCTACTTGCGCCACCTCGTAACCTCTCGTGGCGTTTAATCTCCCATTCCATTTTGCCCGGACTCTTAGGATTAATTCTCTTCAATTTTGGGGATTAGGAGTCGCAAAATGCCTACGCACATTACAAACCCGATTTTTGTCAAAAATAAGACCCTGTAATAATGGGGGTGATTATCTACCGGAATAGCAAAAAGCAGTACAATGGCTGACGCGATCAGCGAGAAAACCAGTATAGTGCGTAGTGTATGATTCATTTTCATAATTGTCTGAGAATTAATTTAGAGTTTCCATCATTAGTTCATGATTCCAATATTGGATATCCTCAAGTTCCCGTACGGCCTCTAAGGTATCTGCCTTCTCTATGAGTTGTTCAATTTCATAGCGACTGTGGATCGAGGCGGCACGTGCCTGGGCGATTAATTGTTTATCTTTTTCTGTCAGCATAATCAGTCAGTATTTAGTAGTTTTTTACGTTGGTATGATTTATGCGGTCATTGAGAAAGCATTAAGATTTTCTTTCGACAATGATTACGCGGTCTTCTTTATCCATCCTTGTGCTTCGGAGTCCCCCGTATAGCACGTTGCATTTTGATGTCTGACATCTTACTGTGTCCATCCATTCGATCGGAAATGATACACTCTCCCCTACCGGTAAGTCCTTAATACGGGGCATGATCTGCTTGGCTTTGGATTGCTTTTTGGTTGCCATAATTTTGTATTATCATTGTTAATGTTTAACTTTATAGTGCAAAAGTAATA